>NZ_JBFOCS010000076.1:0-92360 GCF_040907905.1 Aeromonas sp. s13
TCTCCCTAAGGGAGAAGGGCCAAAGCTATAAAACCGCTTCACGGTCTGTGACGAGAGGTCGTCAGCAAGGTGAAGAGCAGCACATGAGCCTTGCTCACGGCCTCGCAGTAAGAACGTGGCCAGGTTCTCAGAGCTCGAGGATCTCTTTGACAAAGGGAATGGTCAGCTTGCGCTTGGCGCGAAATGAGGCGTTGTCGAGCTGATTGAGAGTGGTGAGCAGGGTTCGCATATCGCGGGAGAGTCGGTTGAGCAGGAAGCGGCCCACATCGATGGGCAGTTTGAAGCCCCGCAGCTCGGCACGCAGCTGCAGGGCACTGAGCTTGCCTTCATCATCCAGCTCTTCGAGATGGAAACTCACCCCCCAGTCGAGGCGCGAAGCGAGATCCGGCAGTTGCAGCCCCAGTTTGCGCGGTGCGCTGCAGCCGGTGACCACCAGCGTCCCCTCCCCCTTCTCCTGCCAGCGGTTGTAGAAATCGAACAGCGCCCGCTCCCACACGGCATTGCCGGCGATCGCCTCGAGGCTGTCGAGACAGACCAGCGGCAGGCTTTCGAGGGCATCGAGCATGCTGGGATCGAGCTGTTCAAACTGATCGAGGGAGAGATAGGCCGCCGCCGCATCGCGGGCATTGACCTCGGCACAGGTGGCATGGAGCAGATGAGAGCGTCCGGATCCCTTGGCTCCCCAGAAATAGAGGAAAGGCGACCCCTGACCGATGGCCGCATTCTTGAGGGCGGTGATCAGATGAGCATTGTTGCCGGGATAAAAACTGACGAAGGTTTCATCATCCGGTAGTTGTACGGCTAAAGACAGTTGGGCCGGTTGCTTCACTCGTTGGGCTTTGACTGTGACATTTGTGGCTAAGTGTATCATCGCAAAGGCAGATAGAGAACCGCCCGGACAAGCCGGGCGGTNGCTGCGACCATTGGTAACGCAAACCGCTGCCATTATCGTCAACCTTGCGCAAACGACTCTCAAGTTGCAGCGCCCGTACCAGCTCGGCCTGATCCCCTTGCAGGGTAAAGTTGAAGGTGACCTGGTCCCCCTCCAGCTTGCCGATCGCCACCTTGCTGACGTTGGCCATCCCCTGCAGCATCTTCTGCACGGCGATCATGCTGTCCACTTCGGAGAGGCCATCTACCACCAGGGTCTGGCTGGTTGCCGGACCAGAAATGCGGGCACCGTAGTTTTTCACCAGCCAGGCCGCCAGGGTATCGGCAAACCCTTGCGCCACTTCGGCCTGAGTGCCGGTGCTATTGCCACGGGTCAGCTCGGTCACTTCACCGGCTGCTTTGGGGCCGTAGAGTCCCCAATCGATGCTCCACTTGTCACCTTCCGGTGTCAGCTTGCCCAACACCACCATCTCGGCGCCATAGCGCTGGCTTGCCTGCAAAATCGGGTCGGCAAAGCGTCCCCAGACGTCGGTGGCACTGACCGCCATGTTGTCATCGAGATCCATCAGCGGAATGCTGATGGGTAGCCCCAGCGTCTGGGCCTGCTCGCGCAAGGCTTGCGCCCAACCATCGCTGGATTGATCCGCCAGCAGGCGACGCTCCCCCTGATCCACCACCAGCCAGATCGCCATCTGGGGACGCGCCGGGCCAAGCAGGGCAAACTGGCTCTCGGAGACCAGGCTGTTGACCTTGTCACTCTTGAACTCGGCTTTCAGATACTTGACGGAGTCCTGATCCTGATAACCATAGCTTTTGACATAGTCGCCCGGGGCCGCCAGCGCCTTGACCACCACCGGCTGGGTGAGGATGTCACGCTTGCCGGTCACCTTGATCAGCACCTGACCCAGTGCCTGCCCCTGAGCGGCCACCATGTCACCACTGGTCGGGGCCTTGCCCTGATAGAGGTCGGTCACCTGAGCGGCCGAGGCCATGAATGACAAGCCGCAGCAGAGGGCGGTCACAACACGTTTGAACATGAACAGAGTCTCGAAATGGGAGAGTGTGCTTATGGTAGCGGCAAGGCGCATCCTGCGGCAAGGCTGGCACAAGCGGCCACAAACAGCAGAGCCGGCGATGCGCCGGCTCCGATCACCCCTTCCACATGGGAACCAGGTCAAGGCATAAACTTATTTGGTACCGAAGATCTTGTCGCCTGCATCGCCCAGACCCGGCACGATGTAGCCTTTCTCGTTCAGCCCCTGGTCGACAGAAGCACAGTAGAGCTCTACGTCAGGGTGAGCGGCTTCCAGCGCCTTGATCCCTTCCGGCGCGGCAACCAGTACCAGCACCTTGATGGATTGGCAGCCTTTCTTCTTCAGCAGATCGATGGTGGCAATCATGGAACCACCGGTGGCCAGCATCGGATCGATGACCAGCGCCAGACGCTCTTCGATGTTGCTGACGATCTTCTCGAAATAGGGAACCGGTTGCAGGGTCTCTTCATCGCGGTAGATACCGACCACGCTGACGCGGGCACTCGGCATGTGCTCCAGCACGCCATCCATCATGCCAAGGCCGGCACGCAGGATGGGTACGACGGTTACCTTCTTGCCTTTGATCTGGTCAACTTCTACTGGCCCATTCCAGCCATCGATGATAACCTTCTCGGTTTCGAAGTCAGAGGTCGCTTCATAGGTCAACAAACTGCCCACTTCTTTGGCCAGTTCACGGAAACGCTTGGTGCTGATATCGCCTTCACGCATCAGACCGATCTTGTGTTTGACCAGGGGGTGTTTGACTTCAACGACTTTCATTATTATCTCCTCTAACCTGCCGCAAAAAAATCGCGGAATCATACAACAAAAGCCACCGCTTGTAGAGCATTTCCGCGCAAAAACGCGCAAACGATTTCCTTTCTGGTTTTTCACCGCCACTGTTAGAATACGCCCCGAATTTTACCCTCCACTTCTTTACATGACGGGGAATACTCGTGACTGACAAAACCTCACTGAGCTACAAGGATGCTGGCGTAGATATCGATGCCGGCAATGCACTGGTTGAACGTATCAAGGGCGTGTCAAAGCGCACTCGTCGTCCTGAAGTCCTTGGTGGTCTTGGCGGCTTTGGGGCCTTGTGTCAAATCCCTGCGGGCTACAAGGAGCCGGTACTGGTCTCCGGTACCGATGGTGTGGGCACCAAGCTGCGGCTGGCTATCGACCTGAAGAAGCACGACACCGTGGGCATCGATCTGGTGGCCATGTGCGTCAATGACCTGATCGTACAGGGCGCCGAGCCGCTGTTCTTCCTCGACTACTATGCGACCGGCAAGCTGGACGTGGACACCGCGGCAGCAGTGGTCACCGGGATCGGTGCCGGTTGCGAGCAGTCAGGCTGTGCCCTGGTGGGCGGCGAGACCGCCGAGATGCCGGGTATGTATGAAGGGGAAGACTACGACATCGCCGGTTTCTGCGTCGGTGTGGTGGAGAAGAGCGAAATCATCGACGGCAGCAAGGTCGGTGAAGGGGATGCCCTGATCGCGCTGGCCGCCAGTGGCCCTCACTCCAACGGCTTCTCCCTGATCCGTAAAATTCTGGAAGTCTCCAAAGCCGACGTGCATCAGCCGCTGGGTGACAGCACCCTCGCAGATGCCTTGCTGGAGCCGACCCGCATCTATGTGAAACCTGTGCTCAAGCTCATCAAGGAGTGCGAGATCCACGCCCTGTCCCACATCACCGGCGGTGGCTTCTGGGAGAATATCCCCCGCGTATTGCCTGCCAATACTCAAGCGGTGATCGACGAACAGAGCTGGCAGTGGCCGGCGGTGTTCAGCTGGCTGCAGCAGGCTGGCAACGTCACCCGTCACGAGATGTATCGCACCTTCAACTGCGGCGTCGGCATGATCATCGCCCTGCCCGCCAACCAGCTGGAGAAGGCGCTGACCCTGCTCAAGGCGGAAGGCGAGAACGCATGGCACATCGGTCATATCGCCAAGGCAGCAGACGGTGAGGAGCAGGTCGTCATCAAATGATGCGGATCCTCGTCCTAATCTCCGGCAGCGGCAGCAACCTGCAGGCGATCCTCGATCACTGCGCCAGCGGCAAGATCGCCGGTGAGGTGGTCGGCGTTATCAGCAACAAGGCCGATGCCTATGGTCTGGTTCGCGCCAAAGATGCGGGAGTGGCGACCTCCATTCTGGCCCAGCAGCAGTTCGCCAGCCGGGAGGAGTATGACGCCGCCCTGCTGGCTCTGATGGCAGACTATCAGCCTGACCTGGTGGTGCTGGCCGGGTTTATGCGGATATTGAGCGGCGATCTGGTGCGCCATTTCGCCGGCAGGATGATCAATATCCACCCGTCACTACTGCCCAAGTATCAGGGCTTGCACACTCACCAGCGCGCCATAGATGCCGGTGACAGTGAACACGGCGCCAGCGTCCACTTTGTCACCGAAGAGCTGGACGGTGGCCCGGTGATCCTGCAGGCCCGCGTGCCGATCTTTGAAGGAGACACGGCGGACGAGGTAGCAGCACGGGTACAGGCGCAGGAGCACAGCATCTACCCGCTGGTGGTACGCTGGTTCTGCGAAGGCAGGCTGCAGATGGTAGATGGCGCCGTGCAACTGGATGGCGCCCTGCTGGGCCCCGCTGGTTACGCCTGCGAGTAAGCAGACGTCTTGTCGAAGTGTGAAAAAGGAGGCCGGCCGATGGCCTCCTTTTTGTTTCCTGAATTTTCCCACCACAGGCACAGGCTTAAACCTGTTCACGACCTGCAGCGAGAAACCGTCAACAAGGTGAAGAGCAGCACAGGAACCGGAGCGTATAGACATACGTGAGGATTCCGAGCAGCACATGAGCCTTGATCACGGTTTCGTAGCCAGATCGTGGACAGGTTTAGACCGGATTGTCGATATCGATAAAGGTGACATCCAACCCGTGCACAGTCGCCAGCCACTCCCCCAGCGCCTTGACGCCGTAACGCTCAGTAGCGTGATGGCCTGCGGCGTAGAAGTGCATCCCCATCTCGCGAGCGGTGTGAATGGTCTGCTCGGAGGCTTCGCCAGATATAAAGGCATCGATGCCCTGCTCCGCCGCCAGATTGATGTAGCTCTGACCGCCGCCGGTGCACCAGGCCACGGAACGGATAAGCTCGGGGCCGCTGTCGCCACAATAGAGTGGCTCGCGGCCAAGGCGCTCGGCAATCAGCTTGGCAAAGTCGGAGCCGCTCATCGGCTCTTCCAGCTTGCCCACCATGGCGACGCTCTTGCTGTTCCACGGCTCCAGACCGCGACGCACCTTGATGTCGAGCAGCTTGGCAAGCTGGGCGTTGTTACCCACCTCGGGATGGACATCCAGCGGCAAATGGTAGGCAAACAGGTTGATATCGTGGGTCAGCAGGGTCTTGAGCCGACGCTGCTTCATGCCGGTGATCTGGGCCGGTTCACCGCTCCAGAAGTAGCCGTGATGGACCAGAATGGCATCGGCTTCGGCAGCCACCGCCGCGTCGATAAGCGCCTGACTGGCGGTGACACCGGTCACCACCTTGCGAATGCGCTCGCGCCCCTCCACTTGCAAGCCGTTGGGGCAGTAATCCTTGATGGCGTGCGGTTCGAGCAGATGGTTCAGTACGGTTTCGAGTTTTCGATGAGAGATCATAGGGGTCCCTTATTAAGGCTCGGTCCCCTGCTTTACCAATAAAAACAGGGCCCAGGCTCAAAGCGCCAAGGGCCCCATGATAATCGAGCCGGGCCGTCAAGACCATGACAGCCCCCACACAGTGCGGTTTCCCTACATGCCTTAGGCTGGCAGGTCGATCCCCGCCTCCCGCATCTGGGCCAGCTTGTAGCGCAGGGTGCGCGGGCTGATGCCGAGTCGGTCGGCCACCGCCTTGCGGCTGCCGTTACAATCTTGCAGGGTGTCGAGGATGATCTGGTGCTCCTGCTGCTTGAGCTCGCTGCCGAGGCGATCGCCGCCATAGCTGCGCTCCACGCTGACAAACTCCATCTCCTGCTCGTCCAGCTCTTCCAGAATGAGGTGGTCACAATCAATGACCCCGTCGGGGCTGAGGATCAGGGCCCGCTGTACCACGTTGTCCAGCTCCCGCACATTGCCGGGCCAGGGGTGGGCCAGCAGTCGCTCCCGCGAGGCGTCCGTCAGCTGTGGTGTCGGCAGTCCCTGCTGACTGGCATGAAGCGCCAGCAGATGCTCCGCCAGCGGCAGAATATCACCGGGCCGCTCGCAGAGGGCAGACCAGCGCAGCGGGAAGACGTTGAGGCGATAGTAGAGATCTTCGCGGAACAGGCCATCCTGCACCGCTTTTTTCAAATCCCGGTTGCTGGTGGCGATGACCCGCACATCCAGCGGGATCATCTTGCGACTGCCGAGCCGCTCCACCTCTTTCTCCTGCAACACCCGCAACAATTTGGCTTGCAGCCCCTGATCCATCTCGGTGATCTCGTCGAGCAGCAGGGTGCCCCCCTGCGCCTGTTCGAACTTGCCCGGGCACCCCTGTACCGCACCGGTGAAAGCACCCTTCTCGTAGCCAAACAGGGTCGCCTCCAGCATGTTTTCCGGAATGGCGGCGCAGTTGATGGCGACGAAGGGCTGCTCGGCGCGGCTGGAATTGTCGTGAATGTAACGGGCCAGCACCTCTTTCCCCGTCCCGCTCGGGCCGGTCACCATAACGGTCGCTTCGCTTCTGGCCACCCGGGTCGCCAGCTGGAACAGCTCGGCAGTTTTGGGATCCCCGTAGACCACGGCGCGCTTCTCCACCTTCTGGGCGGGCACATAGCGGCTGACCTGATTAAGCAGCACCTCCGGGGAGAACGGCTTGGCCAGATAGTCGATGGCCCCTTCGCGCATGGCGCGCACCGCGCCGTCGATATTGGCGTAGGCGGTCATCAGCAGCACAGGTATCTGCGGATATTGCTGGCGAATGGTCGCCAGCAGAGTGAGACCGTCCATCCCCCCCATCTGGATATCGGAGATCACCATGTCAAACGGCTGACGGGAGAGGGCCAGCAGAGCCCGCTCGCCGCTGTCCGCTTCACGGCACTCATAACCGCCGAGCAACAAGGTATCCACCAGCGCTTCGCGCAGGCCATTGTCATCTTCAACTACCAGGATCCTGGCCTGTGTCATGCTACACCTCCAAGCTGCACCGGTTGCTGGTGCAGGGGGAACGACAGAGTAAAGCAGGTGCCTTCACCGGGAACCGAGGCCACACCGACCTCTCCCTGATGGGCACGCACTACAGATTGCACCACCGCCAGCCCGAGTCCAGTGCCCTGGGAGCGAGTGGTAAAGAAGGGTTCGAATACCTGACCGAGCTGATGGGAAGGGATCCCCTTGCCATTATCGATGACCCGCATCTCCACCCGGGTACCGCTGCGCACCGCGCTGACCAAGAGTGAGGTGGCCCCTGCCTGCTGGGCATTGGCAATCAGATTGTTGATGGCTCCCGCCAACGCGCTGCTGTTGGCCAGCAGACAGAGATCGGGCTCCGGCGCCTCCATGTGCAGCTCGCAGCCTTGCTGCTGACAGAAGGCCTCGGCACCGGCCTGCACTTCGGCCAGCAGCCCTTGTACCGAGATGGGGGTGACCACCTGATTGTCGCCATTGCGGGCGAACAGCAGGATGTCGTTGATCTGCTTCTCCAGATCCTGCAAACGGGCCATCAGCTTTTGCTGAAACTGAGTGCGAGATTCCGGCTTGAGGGTGCGGTTGGCCAGATTGGCGGCATAAAGCATGGCGGCGGAGAGCGGCGTGCGGATCTGGTGGGCGAGCGAGGCTGCCATATTGCCCAGCGCCGACAGTCGCTTCATGTGGTTGATGCGGTCTTGCAGTTTACGGGTTTCGGTCAGGTCATTGATAAAGACCAGCTGGCCGGGCTGATCCGGCAGCGGTTGGGTCGAGAGCTGCACCCGGCGCCCGTCACGCAGGGAGATCTCGTGGCCATCATCCTCGCGCGGCTCAAAGCAGCGCGCAATGATGTGGCGCCAGAGCTCCCCTTCCAACGGCTCCCCCAGCAGGGAGATGGCCGCCGGATTCGCGCGGGTGACCACCCCTGCCCCGTCAAGCAGCAACACCCCGGTGGGGAGCGCCTTGAAGATGGCATAGAGCTGGCTCACTTCGTGGGACTGGAGTGGCATGTCCTGCTGCTGGATTGTCATAAACCTGACCTCAAACTGGCTATTGGGTCAGGTTATTCAATTTCCATGCCACTAAATTATATGAACTAAAACAATGAATTGCGTATTTGCGTCAAGGCTTTGACCCTCAGACGTCCTTGCTCATCCCGTACTTTTTCATCTTCTCCACCAAAGTGGTACGGCGCATGCCGAGCAGATCGGCGGCGCGGGCCACGACCCCGTCCTGAGACTCCAGCGCCTGACGGATCAGCTCCACTTCAAGGTCGGCCAGCATCTCTTTGAGGTTGACCCCCTCCTCCGGCAACTGCATGGTGCGAGCCGAGGCGAGGGAGTGATCCAGCTCGGGCGGATCCTGAAACACCGCCGCCAGCGCATCCCGTTCATCCATCTCGGTCAGCCGCTCATCCCGCGGCTCGCTCGGCAGCAGGCGA
Organism: Aeromonas sp. s13; assembly: GCF_040907905.1. Taxonomy (NCBI): domain Bacteria; kingdom Pseudomonadati; phylum Pseudomonadota; class Gammaproteobacteria; order Aeromonadales; family Aeromonadaceae; genus Aeromonas; species Aeromonas sp. s13. The sequence goes on from NZ_JBFOCS010000076.1 coordinate 8,469, forward strand.
TAACGGCTCGGCAGATCGGCCACATCGACGATCTGGTGCGGGTAGAGGATCAACAGCCGCTCCAGCAGGTTGGAGAGCTCGCGTACGTTGCCGGGCCAGGGGTACTGCATCAGCGACTCCAGCGCCCGCTGGGTCAACCGGATAAAGCCGTGGTGCTGCTCGGCATGGCGGTTGAGCAGCTCCTGCAGCAGCAGCGGGATGTCATCGATGCGATCCCGCAGCGGCGGCGTCTCAATGGGGAAGACGTTGAGGCGGTAGTAGAGATCTTCACGGAAACCCTGGGTGCGGATCATCGCCTCCAGATCCCGGTGGGTTGCTGCGATGATGCGCACATCGGCCTGAATGGGCTTGCCACCACCGACCCGGTCGAACAACCGCTCCTGCAACACCCGCAGCAGTTTGACCTGCATCGGCATCGGCATATCGCCGATCTCGTCGAGAAACAGGGTGCCCCCCTGCGCCAGCTCGAAGCGACCGCGACGAGCCGCGATGGCGCCGGTAAACGCCCCCTTCTCATGGCCAAACAGTTCGCTCTCCAGCAATTCGGCCGGAATGGCGCCGCAGTTGATGGGCACAAAGGGGCCTTGACTTCGGGAAGAGAGTTCGTGGATGGCGCGAGCCACCACCTCTTTACCGGTCCCCGACTCGCCGAGGATCAGCACGTTGGCATCGGTCTCGGCCACCTGGCTGATGAGGCGGCGTACCTCCTGGATCCCCTTCCCTTTACCCACCAGCAAGCGCAGCAGGGCCTGACCCTTGTCATGGGTCTGCTGACGAGGATGCAAGGAGACGAACGCCTGACAGAAGTGCAGATGACGGGTGAGGGATTCATAGGTAAAGGGCGAGAGCGCGACCCCGATAAAGTTGCTGTTGGGCAGATCGGCCTCAACCAGCGAGAGGAAGGGGGTACGGGGGAAGGCTGCCAGCAACTCTGACAAGGGACGATCGGTCAACTCACCCACCAGCACCCCTTGCAGCGGACCGGAGGATTCGATGGCCACATCCAGATCGCTTTGTGCCACCTCCTGCCACGGGATCCCCATAAACGAGAGCACGGTTCCCAACTGTTGGCGCCGCTGCGCATCGGCATCAACAATCAACACGCCCATCTCCACCATATCCATTCCTCGCGATGTCCTGAACTAACTTATTGTTTTATTTAATGATAAAACAGCTACCGACTGTCTTTTTGCAGGCACACAAAGTGCCAAAATTCCGACACATTGTCAAAAATTGTCGTATTCAGGCTAAGTGTATCGACAGAAACGGGAGATTAGATAAATTTTGCCGAGCAATTTTCTGCATTGGCGCCGTTAACAAACGCCGCCAATGGCGGAAAGAAAACTGCCCTCGTCAGAGGGCAGCATGCAACACGGTGAAGCGCACTCAGTGGCGATTATGGTGGTGCGGCGCCGCGTAACGACACTCGGGGAAACGGCTGCAAGCCAGAAAGAGTCGACCGGCGTGGGGGCCTTTTTTCGCCTCCCGCTCCACCAGCGGCGCATCACAACGAGGGCAGTGGTGTACCTCGTGCTCTTCATCATCCTCCACATCGGCGAACAAGCCATCGACCAGCTCACCCTCACTCTGTGGCGCCTCCATCACCCCCTTGGGCTGGATGGTGGGCTCGTGGAGCGACGCAGGCGAGATGGCCTCGGCATGGGCAGTGCGGCCACGCATCCCGGCACCGACATCCACGCCGTCCAGCAACAAAGGGTTGAACGTCGGCTCGCGGCGCGCCCCGTGCGGCAGATCGTCGATCACCGGTTCGCTGGTTTTGACCAGCAGCGGCAGGATCTGTTCGCGCAGCTCTTCCACCAGATAGCTGGCACTTGCCGGGATCAGCAGCAACGGCAGTCCGGCGCTGTCGCAGGCGGTTTTCAGAAAGAGATCCCGCGCCTTGCGCTTCTGGTGACGGTGGGAGCTGTCATCGAGTTCGATGGCGCAGATAAAGGAGAGATCCGCGGGGTGGCAAAGCAGATAGTCGAAATGCTTGGCACTGATCTTGTTGAAGTGCTGCTGCCATTTGCTTTTGCCGATCCCGGCTTGCGGCGTCAGCACATCGGCCACCCGCACCTTGGCAAAGACCCGGGCCTTGTCACCCACCGCCAGATCCAGCACCCCGAGGAAGGATCGCTCGGCGGGACTGAACAGGGTCTCCTGCATATCATAGGGCAGGCGCTTTTGCTGTCTGCCTCTACTCCAGAAGATCGCCAGCACAAGCAGCGCCAGCAACAACAATCCCGATAGGACAAGGGTATTCATGAGAGCACGATCCAGTTCACGACACGAAAGGGGAATTACTTTACCACAGCCGCCACGGAGCAAGGCAGCAGACCCGTGTATAGAAAGTGAAAAGTCCCGTCTTTTTATCTATTTGTCAGCAGGCGGGGGTTCATATGACCAGTCCCAGCAGGCACAATAGGGATAGAGCAAGAAATCCCATTTCAAGGAGAGCAGGATGCAAAAGCAATTGGTGGTCACCGTGATCGGTGCAGACAAACCCGGGATCGTCGAAAGTCTGGCAGCTGTCATCAGCCGCGAGCAGGGTAACTGGCTGGGCAGCGCCATGAGCGAACTGGCGGGCCAGTTTGCCGGTATCCTCCATGTCTCTGTCCCCGATGAGCACTATCGCAGCCTGTGCGAAGCACTGGCCCTGCTACCGGGTCTGACCATCAGCTTTGCCGAAGGGACACCTACCGCCGAGCCAGCCCATCAAGTCATGATGACAGTGACCGGCAACGACCGCCCCGGCATCGTCCATGAAGTAGCCAGCATCCTGCGTCAGCTCGAGATCAACGTGGCCGATCTCACCACTGGCTGTGAACCGGCTCCCCACTCCGGCGCCCCGCTCTTCTATGCCCATGCGCTGGTTGCCCTGCCCGACGGGCTCGCGATGGATACGCTTATCACCGCGCTGGAATCCCTCTCCGACGATCTGGTGGTCGACATCGACGAAGCGTTCAGCGAGCAGTAACAATACTGCCATTTATTTGTCATATATTAACGCCATAACTGCCGCGCAGACGCGACCTGAAACAGAGGCACAAGATGAGCACCGACAAGCAGTATGAAGAGAAAGAGCTGAGCTGGCTCTCATTCAATGAACGGGTGTTGCAAGAGGCAATGGACAAGACGGTGCCCCTCATCGAGCGGGTTCGTTTTCTGGGGATTTTCTCCTCCAACCAGGATGAGTTCTTCAAGGTACGGGTATCGGACGTCAAGCGTCGCATCCTCATCAATGAAGTACATGGTGGCGACGATGAAGCGAAAGTGCTGCTGCGCGCCATCCAGCAAAAAGTGATGGCGCTCGGTGAAGCGTTCGACAACACCTATAAAGAGCTGTTGATTGCGCTCGCTCGCCACAACATCTTCCTGGTCAACGAGAACCAGCTCTCCGATGCCATTCAGAAGTGGCTGCGGGTCTTCTTTAAGGAGAAGGTGCTGCGTCACATCATCCCGATCCTGCTCAACAAAGAGGTCAATCCGGTCAAATTCCTCAAGGATGAGTACACCTATCTGGCCATCGAGATGAAGAAGAACGGTCAGGTGATCCAGTATGCCCTGGTGGAAGTGCCGACCGACGACCTGCCCCGCTTCTTCCAGCTGCCGCCGGAAGGGACCCGCCGCAAGAAGCAGATCATCATTCTGGATAACGTCATCCGCTTCTGTCTCGACGAGATCTTCAAAGGCTTTTTCGACTACGACGAGATTGCCGCCTATGCGGTGAAGCTGACCCGGGATGCCGAATACGATCTCTCCGACCAGCTGGACTTGAGCCTGGTGGACAAGATGAGTGATGGCTTGAAGCAGCGCCTTACCGCCATGCCGGTGCGCTTCGTCTACGAGCGGGAGATGCCCGCTGCCATGATAAGCTTCCTCAAGCTCAAGCTGCAGATCAGCTCCTACGATGCCATCATGCCGGGCGGGCGCTATCACAACTTCAAGGATTTCATCGGCTTCCCCAACGTGGGCCGTGACTATCTGGAAAACCCCAAGCTGCCGGCCCTCGATTGCCGCGATTTTGACGGCTTCGTCAACGCCTTCGATGCGATTACCAAGCAGGATATCCTGCTCTACTACCCGTACCACAAGTTCCACCATTTCACCGAGCTGGTGCGCCAGGCGGCGTTCGATCCGGCGGTCAGCGCCATTCGCATCAACATTTATCGGGTGGCCAAGAAGTCGCGGATCATCCACTCCCTCATCGATGCCGCCAACAACGGCAAGAAGGTGACCGTGGTGGTCGAGTTGCGCGCCCGTTTCGACGAAGCGGCCAACATAGACTGGGCCAATATTCTCACCGATGCCGGGGTCAAGGTGGTGTTCGGGGTGCCGAGCCTCAAGATCCACTCCAAGCTCTGCCTCATCACCCGCCACGAAAATGGCGAGGCGGTGCGCTACGCCCATATCGGCACCGGCAACTTCAACGAGAAGACCGCCAAGATCTACACCGACTTCTCGCTGCTCACCCGCAATCCGGATATCACCGCCGAAGTGGAAGGGGTATTTGAATACATCGAGTACCCCTATAAGCGTTACAAATTCAACCACCTGCTGGTCTCCCCCATCAACAGCCGCCGTCAGCTCTATCGCCTCATCGACAACGAGCTCTCCAACGCCAAGGCGGGCCAACCGAGCGGTATTATCCTCAAGATCAACAATCTGGTGGACAAGGATCTCATCAACCGCCTCTATGCCGCCGGGCAGGCGGGAGTACCGATCCAGATGATCATCCGTGGCATGTGCGCCCTGCGTCCGGGCGTGCCGGGCCTCAGTGACAACATCAAGGTGATCAGCATCATCGACCGCTTCCTCGAGCACCCGCGGGTGATGGTGTTCCACAACAAGGGCAACCCCCAGCTCTATATCTCCAGCGCCGACTGGATGAGCCGCAATATCGACGGCCGTATTGAGGTGGGCACCCCCATTTATGATGAGCGCCTCAAGCAGCGCATCATGGACATTCTCGAGCTACAACTGAGTGATACCTGCAAGGCGCGGGTCATTGATGCCGACCAGCAGAACGAATATGTGAAGCGGGGCAACCGCCGCAAGATCCGCTCTCAGGTGGCGATTTACGACTATCTCAAACGTATCGAGTCAAACAATGGACAATAGTCTCTATGCCGCCGTGGATCTCGGCTCCAACAGTTTTCATATGGTGATCGCCCATCTGAGCGAAGGGCGTTTTCGCATCGTCGATCGCATCAAGGAGCGGGTGCGGCTGGCGGAAGGGATGGATGAGCAGAAACGAATGAGCCCGGAGGCGATGGAACGTGGCCTCGCCTGCCTGTCGCTGTTTGCCGAACGCCTCACCAATATCAAGCCGGATCAGATCCGCATCGCCGGCACCTATACCCTGCGCCGTGCCAGCAACGCGCGCGAATTTGTGAGTGAAGCCGCCAAGGTGCTCAACCACCCCATCGAGATCATCAGCGGGCAGGAAGAAGCACGCCTCATCTATCAGGGGGTTGCCCATACCCAGCATATCGAGGGTCAGGTACTGGTGATCGATATCGGCGGCGGCAGCACCGAGCTCATCATCGGTGAAGGGTTTGAACACAAGGCCCTTACCAGTCGCAAGATGGGCTGCGTCAGCTTTACCCAGAGCTTCTTTGCCAGCGGCAAGCTGAGCGACAAGCACTTCACCAATGCCGTGCTGGAGGCGCAGCACCAGCTCGCCCCCATCGTCAACCAGTACCGCAAGCTGGGCTGGCAGAGCTGCCTTGGCAGCTCAGGTTCGATCCGCACCGTGCGCGATGTGCTGCAAGGTGAGGGGCTGACCGATGGCAGTATTACGCTGGAGGGGCTGGAGCGGCTCAAGGCGCTGATGATTGAGCGCAAGCGAGTCGATAACCTCAAGCTGACAGGGCTTACCGAGGAGCGTCAGGAGGTGTTTGCCGCTGCAGTCGCCATCCTGCTCGGGCTGTTTACCTCGCTGCCCATCGAGCGGCTCGACTACTCCGACGGTGCCCTGCGCGAAGGGTTGCTTTATGAATTCGAGGAGCGCTTGCAGCACCACGATATTCGCGAGCGCACCGCACAAGCGCTAGGCACCCACTACCGGATGGACCGCAAACAAGCAGCCCGGGTGGAGCAGAGCGTGCTGACCCTGTTTGATGCCCTGCAAGAGCCCTGGCAGATGGAGATAGAGCCATATCGCGCCATCCTCGGCTGGGCGGCTCGGCTGCACGAAATTGGCCTTGCCATCAACTACAGCGGCATTCATCGCCACTCCGCCTATATCCTGCAACACACCGACCTGCCCGGCTTCAACCAGGACGATCAGGCCCTGCTGGCAGCGCTGGTACGCTTTCAGCGCAAGGGGCTAAAACTCTCCGAGCTGCCGCCCCTGCCCAACCACGACATGCAGACGGTGCTGCGCTGCATCCGCATCCTGCGCCTCGCGGTCGCCGCTCACCACAAGCGGCAGGACAACCTGCTGCCCGAGTGGAAAGTCGCGGTACAAGGGGAGCAGCTGGTCGTGACCCTGCCGATCGACTGGTGCGAGGAGAACCGTCTCCTGATGCAGAATCTGGAGAAGGAGCATCGTTATTGCCAGGAGCAGGGCTGGCCACTGTTGTTCCAGCTAGGCTAAACCGGAAAGATAAATGAAAAAGGCAGCCCACTGGCTGCCTTTTTCATCTCAATCTCCCGGTTACTGCAACTCGGGCAACAACCACTTGGCCATCTCGAAGTAGATGATAAGGCCGGTACCATCCACCAGTGTCGCGATGAATGGCGCAGAGACCACCGCCGGATCGATGCGGAAACGGCGCAGCACCATGGGAATAATGGACGCGACCGTAGCACTCCAGAGTACGATGGCGATGATGGTAAAGGTCACCACCATGCCAATCTGGGGACCGACGCCGAGACTCCATGCCCGTACCCAGGCCGCCATGGCAATGGCACCCGAGATGAGCAGACCGGTGGAGAGCTCCTTTTTCAGCACAGTGCCGAGATTGCGCAGACTCACCTCCCCGACCGCCATGGCACGTACTATGGTGGTGGTGATCTGGGTGCCGCTATTACCGCCAGTACCGATCAGGAGCGGAATGAAGAAGGCCAGCGCGATGGCCGCTTCCAGCTGCTCCTCAAATGCCCGCAGCACGGTGCCGGTGTAGGCTTCTGCCACAAACAGGATGAGCAGCCAGCCCACCCGTTTGCGCCACAGCTGCCAGGGAGTCGCCTGCAGATAGGGAGTATCGAGTGGCGAGGAGCCACCCTGCATCTCGGCATCCTCGGTGGATTCGAGCTCCAGAATATCCGCAGCATCATCGACGTGGAAAATACCGACCAGTCGCCCCTGATCCTCGACCGGCAATACCGACATGTCGCGGTCGATCAGCAAGCGCGCTGCCAGCTCCTGATCCGCACGGGCGTTGATCCGCACCGTCTCCCGATCCATCAGGGTCGCGACGTTGGCCAGCGGGTCAGCGATCAGCAAGGTCTTGAGGGAGAGGCTCCCTTGCAGACGACCATCCCCGTTGACCACATAGATATGGCGAAACAGCTGGGCATTGTCCCAGGCATCATGGATCAGCTGTTTGGCGTGGCCGACCGTGTCCTCCTCCCGCACCGCCAGATATTCGTGGCGCATGTTGGCCCCCACTGACTCGGTGGGCCAATCCAGCAGGGAGTAATACATGGCCTGCGCCTGGGTCGGGAAGCGAGCCAGCAACATGGTGCGATCCTGACGACTCAGTTTGCGCAGGATGGCGACCATCTCACGGCGGGGAATAGCCTCCTGCAACACGCTGACGATGCTGCCATGGAGCCGCTGCAACAGGCGCCCGGCACTCTCGGCCGAGAGTGAACCAAGCAGTTCGGCCCCTTGTGGGATTGGCAGGGTATCAAAGATGCAGTTGAGCTCTTCCGGACGCAGGGTCAGCAGTTGATCGGCGCGCTGAACCGGATCCAGATTATGTTCCAGCCAACCCTGCAGGGCGGCCAGATCGAGCAGTTGGTGACGGTTAAGAATGGTATGTGTTTTCTTCATCACAGATATCCTCATGTGATTTCAGGCGAGCCTGAATGCCTCCGGAAATAGCCGGATGCAACGACAAGAAAACAGCAATTTGATTGACGAGTAATAGGCAGGAAATGACGCCGTTCGGCGTGTCATCATCCCCACGTACCAGCTTTAGCACTGTATAACGTATCCGGCATGCCGGAAGCCACTTGGGTTTACACCTTAATCCGATGAAAACTGTCCTGATCTTGGGCGTCTCTGGACGTCGTGAGATCAGTGGCCTGTGTTTATACAGGAGCCTCGCCTAACGAGATGCTGCAAATAATTCGCACAACCCTCTGTTGTGCGGGCGGCATGATTATCCAATCCCGCAGGGAGGTCAACCCCGCAGCTCCCATTAAATGGGCAACGGCAACAGCTTGTTACAATTGGCAGGGGATGACACGGAACCAATTTACAGAACCTGGATAAAAGGAAAGGCCCCAAAGGGCCCCTTTTTTATTAACGAATATAGTCAAATAGCGTCAGACGGCTTATTTTGCTGAAAGAGAGTTGCGAGGCACTCAATGCCGCATCCTCTTTTGACAGCGCGGAAATCACTTCATAGAGATCCGCTTCCGACACCTTGGCTCTCGCCTCGGCGTTGAGGGTACTCAACCCCTCGTTAGAATCCATGACTGCCTCGAGACTGTTCATCCTGCCACCCAACTCCCCCAATCCATGATCGATATTCAGACGAGCATTTTTCATATGGACGGTAGCATCGGCTACTTCCAACGCAAAGTTGTCAGCGGTAATAGCGGGATCACGCAAGGCGGTAATAAAATCCGACATACCATTCAATATGTTGTCATTCTTCGGTGGATTAAGATCAAACTGCTCAGAACTGCCCGCAGGCGAGCTGACGGTCAACTCCAATCCATTGAAAGGGATCTTAGTGCCAGCAGTGTAGTTACCCGTTTGCAGGGTTGCACCACCGGCATCCTTGATATCGTAGGTATCCGGTGGGCCTATGGTGGTTGATACGGTATAGGTATTACTGGGCAGTGCCGAGTTATAATTGGACTTATAGAAATTATCAAAGTTACCCTGATCGCCTATCCCAACCTTGATATTTGCTGTGGTTGCACTGGCGGTTCTTCTGGTCGCCACGATTTCAAACAGATCTTGCCCGGAATCATTGGCAGCAATTTGTACCGTGGGTGAGACCTGAATATTTCGCTGACCAGGGTCACCCTGAAAAATATATTTTCCGTTAGCGTCTTTTATATATGGCTGGGTCTTGCTCTGATTGCCGCCAAATATAAATTCACCCGAGGAGTTTTTGCTATTCATCAGGTCAAACATCTGCTGCTGCAACCCTTCCAGCTCGCTGGCTATGGCCTTGCGATCATCCATGCTGATAGCGCCATTATTTGACTTCTGGATCAGAGTCTGGGCACTAAGCATCGCATTGTTAATCGACGTTAATACCGTCTCCTCATGCCCCAGGCTGTTTTCCAGCAAGCTGCCATTGACACTGTACTGCTTGAACAGGTCAATCTCCTTGGTCAGTGCCATCTTCTGACTCATCCCCGCAGGATCTTCGCCGGCAGTCTGAAATTTATTGCCGGTTTGCAGCTGTTGATAGGCAGTATTCAACCGCTCGTTGGCACTGTTGAGGGAATAGATATTCCGGTCGTAGATCATGTTGGTGGTGATGCGCATGACGTTACCTCACGGAAGAGAGCAGTGTATCGAAAATGGTTTTGGCCGTGCTGACGATTTGCGCCGATGCCGCATAGGATTGTTGGAAGCGGATCAGATTGGCCGCCTCCTCCTCCAGATTGACCCCAGACACGCTTTCAAAAATGCCGGTGCTCTGGATAAGCTTGGACTCATTGGCCTTGAGCAGCGTTTTTGCCTGACTGGTATTGTTGCCCACTTCCATCACCAACCCGGAATAGGCCTGATTGAAGGTCATCTTGTCGTTGGTCGTCCCACCATTGGTGCTCTTGCGCACCAGATCCTTGTTTTGCAGCTCGGCCAGAACCAGTCCATTGCTGTTATCGGCAAAGCCATTGCTGTTGTAACTGAGCTTGAAGCTGTCACCGGCATCCACCGTTCCGGTGATGCTGAACTCGTAGCCGGGCGCCTGTTTCGGGTTTGGATAAGCTGGTCCACCAGTGGGGGGTGGCAGTTGCAAAGCAGCCATCAAATTCTGCCCCTTGCTGCTCGCAGGGGCCGTACCTATCAGAGTAGTACCATCGGCTTGAAACACCTGATAGTTACCACTAGCATCGATTTTGACCACCTGAGGCGCTGTCGGGCTCAGACTATTGGTACCAAAACCTGACCCCGCACCTGTATTAAATACGCCACCCAGTTTGATATCAGCCCCGCCGCCATTATTGGTGGTCTTTTCCGCTTTAAGCGGAGAGGCCAGGGCCAAATCTTCCGGTCGGGTGATCAACTGACCCAGACCAGCGGCCGCACTTTTGGTCGGTTGCAGCAACAGTCTGTCACCCGCAGCTGGCGTGCCGGTGAGATCGATCGAGATCCCGTGCCCGGTCAGCTCAAAGGTTGTTGGTGGGGTAGCCCCCGCAGTGATCAAGGTACGATTGCCAGACTTGTCCAGCGAAAACACCTCATAACCAGTGGCACTGCTAAATTGCACTTCGTAATCAAACGGGGTCACTGATGTCCCCTTGCCCGGCACGAAGCTGACATTCGCCCCGACCGTCCCGGTGTTATTGCCGTAGGGTAAGCCCTTGCTGGCAGGCAGGGTGAAAATATCGCCGCCAATCTCGTTATCCAGATCCATCCCGAGGCGGTTCTGCTGGTTCATCGCATCCGCCATCGCCACGGCCAGCTGCCCCAGTTCGCGCTTGGTCGGCTCAAGGTCGGTACGCGCCTTGAACAGCCCCCCCATGGCACCACCAAACGTATCGTGATCGATGGTTGCCTTGTTCGCCCCCAGGGTCAGCTGCAGCTCCTGATCCCGGGAGTCAGGATCTCCTGCAATCACCTTGAACTGGGCGACGCCCCCATCAAGGATCAGCGAATGGCCAGTGCTCATATTGACCAGCATGCTGCCGTTGGGTTGGGCTACGGTACGAATATCCATCTTCTCCGACAGCTGGCGGATCGCCTCATCCCGCTGATCAAACAGCATCAGGTTCTCTTCGGGTGACCCCTGGGTGCGGATGATGGCCTGATTAAGATCATTGATGCTGGTGAGCAGGCTGTTGACCTGCTTGGTTTCATCTTCAATGCGGGTGTTGAAGGTATCGCTCTGTTTGTCGAGCTGCGCCGAGAGGGTATGAAAACGGTTGACCATGCCACTCAACTCCGTCATCACCACCTTGCGCCCACCGATCTCGGCAGGCGATTCATTGGCTGAGTGAAATGACTTGAAGTAGGAGGTGATGGCCGCCCCCACGCTGTTGCTGGTATTCCCCAGCAAGCTGTCAACGCCAGCCAACTGTTCATAATGGGTCAGGGAGGCATGATAGGCAGAGGTATCACGGCGCACCTCCCCCTGCATATAGTCGTTGATTACCCGCTGGGTCTTGATGTCACCGGTCCCCAGACCGATGGTATTGGTATACACCAGCGTACGCTCACGCACATAGCCCTGGCTATTGACGTTCACTATGTTGTTACTGGTGGTCTGCAGCAGGCGTTGCTGTGCCAGCACGCCCGATGAACCAATCCCAAGCAGGTCGCTTGCCATACGTTACAGCTCCATCTCGTTGTATTGGGCAATGGCGTCACTGCGCAATACCTGTTTCAATTTTCTGGCGTAGTGCGGGTCGGTGGCATAACCCGCCTGTTGCAGCGCCTCAAAGTAGCGATCGGGACTATCCACCTTCGCCAGGGCTCCCTTGTAGCGAGAGCCGGAAGTGAGGAAGTCCACATAGTCGTTGAAGCTCTCTTCAAACGACTCATAAGAGCGAAATGCCGCTTTCTGGCGGGAGGCGACGCCTTGCTCATACTCGAGCGTGCTGACCACCGCCTTTGGCCCTTCCCAGCGCGGATCGGCCTTGATGCCAAACAGGTTATGGGTCACCTGCCCCTCGCCATCCTTGATCACCCGCTTGCCCCAACCGCTCTCCAGTGCCGCCTGAGCGACCAGTACCGCCGGGCTTAACCCCAACTTGTCGGCCGCTTTCTTGGCCAGCGGCATCAGGCGATTGACGAACTGTTCCGGCGTATCGAACTCTTTGCCCCCACTACCGGTGGCACTGCCCTCTTCGCTGGCCATGCGCCCCATGGGCGGAATGCTACGGTGAGGACGACGGGGCATAGTGAGTGCGTGGCTCTCCTTGACCTCCTCGGTCATCTCTCTTTCAGCAAAATCTTTGCCAACTTTTGATGCTGCGATCAAATCATCGGCAGCCGCCGTGGGTGGCTGATAGGGTTTGTAGGTCCGTTCGGTGCGCTGGGGCATCTTGAGCACCCGTCCATCCTGATGGGTAAAGGTCTCGGGAGAGAGCTGCTTGGCCACCATGTCAGCCAATCCCAGCCCCCCCTTGCTGGACATGTCGGCGACTCGCTGCTCATCCAGCATCCCTTCATAGAACTGGGTATAGCTGCTGTTCATCAGGTTGTCCTGAGTCAACACCCCGTTGGCCTGACGCATGCTCTGAAACAGCATCTGGGTAAAGATTGACTCGAACTGGCGTGACGCACTCTTGAGCGCTTCGGCCTGCCCCTCTTTGCTTTGGCTCATCTGGCGCAGACGGTCCAGGTTCTTGATGTCCTGTACCATCCCGAGATTCATGCCGCTGTTGCTGTCAAACTCCGCCATTTTGCTTACCTCATTGCCACCCGTGGCAACCACTTGCCGCTTGTTACAATATGACCAGTTGCCCCTCGATGGCGCCTGCCTGCTGCAGCGCCTCAAGGATGGCCATCAAATCACCGGGGGCGACCCCGACCTGATTGACCGCCCGGACCAGATCGTCCAGGGTCGCACCGGTATCAAACTTGAACATACGCCCCGGCTCCTGCTGGACATTGATGGTCGAGTTGTTGGTCACCGTCGTCTCTCCTCCTGCCAGCGGGTTGGGCTGGGAGACCTGCTGGTTTTCGGCGATGGTCACCGTCAACCCGCCGTGGCTGATGGCCGCCGGTTTGAGCTTGACCTGACTGCCGATCACTATGGTGCCAGTGCGGGAGTTAACGATGATCTTGGCCGCCTCGTTGGCCGGATCCACCTCCAGATTCTCGATGGTGGCGAGATAGGAGACGCGCTGACCCGGATCCCGCGGGGCATAGACCTTGACCGAGGTGGCATCGAGCGCCTGAGCGGTATTGGGCCCCACCAGATCGTTGACCACATCGGCCAGACGGCGCGCAGTAGTAAAGTCGGGTCGGTTAAGGTTGAAGGTGATGGTGTCCCCCTGACTGAAGGAGTTGGGCACCTCCCGCTCCACGGTCGCACCGTTGGCAATCCGCCCGACAGTCGGGGTATTGATCACTACCTTGGAGCCATCAGCCCCCTCGGCCCCCAGACCACCGACCACCAGACTGCCCTGGGCAACCGCATAAACCCGGCCATCGAGCCCTTTCAGAAAGCTCTGCAGCAGAGTGCCGCCCCGCAGGCTCTTGGCCTCGCCAATGGCAGAGACCGTCACATCGATGGTCTGGCCCGGCTTGGAGAAGGGGGGCAGGTCGGCATGGATCGCCACCGGCGCCACATCCTTGATCTTGGGCTTGATGTTATCCGGCACCTTGATGCCAAAGTTGTTGAGCATGGTGCGGAAAGTCTGCTCGGTGAAGGCGTTGTTCTTCTCGCCAGTGCCGGGCAACCCCACCACCAGACCGTAACCAATCAGCTGGTTATTACGCACCCCTTCAACCGAGCTGATGTCCTTGATCCGGGCCGCATTGGCCACGCCCAAGGGCAGCAGACAGCAGAGCAGTGTGACAAGACGGAGTGACTTCATAACATCTCCTAGAGCGGCCACCAGGGACCATTGAAAAAGCTGGTAAGCCACCCTTGCTCCTGGCTATTGGCCAGATCGCCGGTACCACCGTAGTAAATGCGGGCATTAGCCACTTTCTGGGACGAAACGCTGTTATCAGACGTCACATCCTCCGGGCGAATAAGGCCGGTGATCCGGATATATTCATTGCCATTGTTGAGCATGATCCACTTCTCGCCGCGCACCACCAGATTGCCGTTGGGCAGCACCTTGGCCACGCTGACCGAAATATTGCCCTGCAGGCTGTTGCTCTGGTCCGCTTTGGCCTGCCCCTTGAACGCGCTGTTCTGACCAATGGAAGCCGAAAGATCATAGGGGCTGGCGGTGACTGGCACGCCACCCAGCTTGACCGGATCCAGATTGAATTTATTGTCCTTGCCACTCTGGGTATTGGCCTTTTTCGAGGCGGAGGTCGACTCCGACAGCTCGATGGTAATGATGTCGCCTACCTTGTGTGCCTTGATATCCGAATAGATGCCATTGACCTGATCCGGCTGGAAAATCGCCCCTGTCGGTCGCACCGACACCGGCTCCGACTCCCCGTAGACGGGGGAAAACTCGGGATCATCAGGCTTGGGCGTATTGGGAGTGCTGCTACACCCTCCCAGCACCAGCAATCCCAGCATCCATACGGCTTTCATCATGCACCTCCTAATTAGGTACGCTGGATCAGGAAGGACATCATTCCGTCCACGGCGGAGAGCACCTTGGAGTTCATCTCGTAGACCCGCTGAGCCTGAATGAGGTTCACCAGCTCTTCGGTCACGTTGACGTTGGAAGTCTCCAGCATCCCCTGCTTGATCACCCCCAAGCCATCGGCACCGGCAGTCCCCTGAGCGGCAGCACCACTGGATTGGGTCTCGACAAACATGTTCTCCCCCATCGGCTGCAAGCCGCTGGCGTTGACGAAGTCGGAGATGTTGATCTGACCGACGACCTGAGAAGCGCCATCGCCCTTGAGCTGCACCGAGACCTGGCCATCTTCACCCACCGTAACGCTCTGGGCATTTTCCGGGATCTGGATTTCCGGTTGCAGCGGGTAACCATTACCCGGAGTCACTATGGTCCCTTCATCGTTGAGGGTGAACTGACCGTTGCGGGTATAGGCCGCACTGCCATCCGGCAGCTGAATTTCAAAATAACCACGACCACTGATCATCAGATCCAGCGAGTTGTCTGTGGTTTGCACGTTGCCCTGGCTGTGGTTTTTCTGGGTCGCGACTACCTTGGCACCCGCACCCAGCATCAAGCCGGAGGGGAGCTCGGTATCGGCAGAGGATCGGCCACCGGGCTGGTTGATGTTTTGATACAGCAGATCTTCAAAGATGGCCCGTGACTTTTTGAAGCCCACGGTGCTGGCGTTCGCCAGATTGTTCGAAGTGACCGAAATATTGGTCTGCTGTGCATCCAACCCGGTCTTGCTGATCCAGAGTGCGGGATTCATAGGTAACTCCTTGATTAGCTGATTCGCAGCAGTTGGGTTTGAGCTTCATCATTCTCTTCGGCCGTCTTCATGATTTTGACCTGGGTTTCGAACTGGCGCTGCAGCCGGATCAGGTTGGTCATCTCATCCACCACATTGACGTTGCTCCCCTCAAGGGAGCCGGCAATCAGGCCGACATTGGCTGAGGCGGGTTCATTCTGGCCATCCTTGCGGCGAAACAGACCATCTTGGCCCTTCTCCACCGCATCGGCGGCCGGATTGACCAACTTGATCCGCTGAAAATCTTCCGGCAAGTTGGCGGCAGCCCCCTCAGGACGACCGCTGATGGTGCCATCCCGATTGATCTCGAGTTTCTCCATCGGCATCGGCAGCACGATGGGCTGACCACCGTCATCCACCACATTCAGACCGGTCGAGGTCTGCAAATTGCCGGTCGCATTGACCTGCAAATTCCCCATGCGGGTATAGGCCTCGCCGCCCTTGGGATCCTGCACGGCAATCCAGCCAGGACCATCTACCGCCACGTCCAGATCCCGTCCGGTGGTCATCAGCATGCCATGCTGCAGGTTCTGACCCGGGCGCTCAGCCATGGCAAAGACCCGGCTTGGCAAGCCCTCTCCGAACGCCTGCATGCTTCTGGCCTGCTCAAAATCGGACTTGAAGCCGGTGGTATTGGCATTGGCGAGGTTGTTGCCCCGAACAGCCAGGCTGTTCATGGTCTCTTTGGCCCCGGACATGGCGATATAAAGCAGGTGATCCATGGAATTCTCCGTCAAACAGATGACTCTGACAGGAGAAATGCAATTAGAGTGCCAACAGCAGAAATATGAGGGGATAAGGAGAATGGGAATGAGACAGAAACAGAGAGGGGGCCAAGCCCCCTCTCATTATCATGTATTGCGCAATTAACGGATCTGCAGGATGGTCTGCTGCAGCGAACTGTTGACCTCCAGAGAACGGGAGTTGGCCTGGAAGTTACGCTGGGCAGTGATCAAGTCCACTAGCTCCGAGGTCAAATCCACGTTGGACTGCTCCAGCGCTGAAGATTTTATGCTACCAAACGTACCTGAATTAGGAGTACCAGGCAATGCATCCCCTGAGAGCAGGGACTGCCGCCAGGATGTATCACCAACCTGAGTCAATCCTTGCGAGTTCGCAAACTTGGCCAGCGCAACCATAGCCACTTTTAACGTCGTAGCATTACTGTACGTGGCAGACACAACACCGTCCGGCGTAATTTCAACCTTTGTTAGACGGCCTACTGTCGCACCATCCTGAGTCAATTTGTTGACTTCAAAAGGTGAGTTGTATTGGGTAACAGTCCCAAGACGAATTTCCAACGTCTGGGTCGGATCTGCACCATTGTTAATAATCCCTGCACCACCAGCGCCATTGCCCAACGCAACAGTCTTGATAGGTGCAACCGGTATTGTTGTATCCAGCTTACCCGAAGGAGTAAATGTCATCTGCAGACCAGTGGGAATACCTGCTCCTGGACTCGCCGTACCACCATTAATATTTATAGGCTTGTCCCCTTCATACATGAACATACTCCAAGTTCCCGGGTTCAGAGGCTGCCCCGCATTGGCCGGATCTTCATGGCGGACAAAATACTTCGTGATTGTATGGGGAGCACCAAGCGAATCATAAATAGTCACAGATGTTGAATGAGCATATGTTGACGAGTTAGTACGATCAAAATTAGCGGGCAAAGTAGGCTTTGTTTTACTATCAATACTCAAGTTAAAACTTGCCTCCACCAATGAAGTCATTTTAGGCTCACCAGCCCTATCAGGTATTTGAATAGGCTTGGTCGCATTAATACTGACTGCCTTGGGCGTACCATCAGGATTAATTTCATAGCCTTGCAGGTAATGGCCCTGATTATTGACCATATAGCTGTTTTCATTGAGCTTGAAGGCGCCGGCACGGGTATAGGTGCGATCCAGGTTGGTCAATCCATCGGAGGTCACAAAGAAGCCATTCCCCTGAATCGCCAAGTCCAGTGCGTTATTGGTAAATTGCAGCGCCCCCTGGTGGAACTGCTGGGCAACCGCACCGGTCGCCACACCGTTACCGACCTGAGTCTTGGCATTGACAAAGATGGAGTTGGCGTAGACATCCGCAAACTCGGCACGGGACTCTTTAAAGCCCATGGTGTTAACGTTGGCAATGTTGTTGGCGGTGACGTTCAAGTCTTTTTGTGCCGCGTTGACACCGCTCAAGGCATTGTTAAATGACATATCCAGCTCCTTAGATCGATGCTGTCGACGTGGTTTTTGACGGTGTAACCGTCGGATTTGAATTGGTGCCTGAAATTTGCAAAATATTGTTCAGATATTCGCTCCCCAGCCCTCTCAAGTTGAGGCGGGTCGGGTTGGTTGCATTGCCCAAGGCAACGCTATCCACTTTGGCATAAGCGTATGCAGCAATATTTTCCGACTTGCCATCAAGAGTACCGCTGGCTTTGACGACATACTTGCCTGCAGAAACTCGGTTACCAGCCTTGTCTGTACCATCCCAAGCAACTTCTACGTTACCTTTTTGCTCTCCTTCCAGAGGAAACTCTTTGATAACTTGTCCCTTTTCGTCTTCGATAGTGATTTTGATATTCGCATATTTATTAGTAGTGCCAACCGCTACGACTGCTGATAGTGGCCCCTCTTTGTCTAAATAGCTTATATTGCTTGGCAGTAGCACATTTTGACCTACCAAAGAGGATGCTTGCAGGGCTTGACTGGAAATCATCTGGTCATTGAGTTTCCCCATCTGGGTAGACAAACTACTAATCCCCTCCGAAGTTGACATGGACGCCATTTGGGAAAGCATCTGGGCATTGTCGACAGGCTTGAAGGGGTCTTGATACGATAATTGCATTGTTAGCAGCTTCATAAATGAAGCCTGATCCAGCTCTTTCTTCGGCGCCGTTGTGCTGCCTGTCGTCTGGGTCGTGGTACGGCTGATGCCGTTCACATTATTGGTTGTATCGACCATGCTGCATCCCTCCTATCAGGACTTGCCAAGCTGGAGCGTCTGCTGCAGCATCTTCTTGGCCGAATCTGCAACCTGTACGTTGGTCTGGTAGCTGCGCGAGGCGTTGATCATGTCGGCCATCTCTTCAACCATGTTGACGTTTGGCTTGAAGATAAAACCGTCTTTATCCGCCATCGGGTGGTTGGGGTTGTACTCCTTGAGTAGTGGCGCCTTGCTCTCGACAATCCCCTTCACCTCAACCCCGACCGAGCCCTGCTTGTCAGACATCGCCTGATCGAGCTGGGCGGCAAAGACTGGCCGCCTGGCGTGGTAAGTATTTTCCACACTGGAGCTGACACTGTCCGCGTTGGCCATGTTGCTGGCAACTGTGTTGAGGCGCACTGACTGTGCACTCATAGCCGAGCCTGCTATGTCAAAGACCTTGAACAAACTCATCACTGCTCTCCTTTCAGGGCCTTGAGCAGGCCACTGATCTTGCTATTCATAAATTCAAGGGAGGTTTGATACTCGAGGCTATTGCGCAGAAATTCACTACGCTCCTGCTGCACATCGACTGTATTGCCGTCACCGGTATCCGGTTGCAGCGGGTTGCGATATTGTACGGTACCCGGGGCGTCCATATTCAAGGCAAAGTGCTTTTCGCTGGTCGTTGCCAAACCAAACCCCTGATGCGACTGGGCCTCCTGCAATGCCTGAGCAAAATTGATATCCCTGGCTTTGAAGCCCGGGGTATCTGCGTTGGCAATATTGCTGGAAAGCACCTCAGCACGCTTGGCGCGAACGCTTATGGTGTGTTGATGCACACCGAATGCCTTGTCAAATGAAAGAGCCATAGCACACCTCCTGCTTGGTTTATTTTGTTTGCAAGAGGTGTGCCACAAGCAAATCACTCAGTTCGATAGTTTGGGTATGAGCACATTTCAGACCGAAAACGGCAGGAGCATCTCGCGCATTGAGTCAGACGGCATCATTTGGCCACCTTAAAGCTTCAGCCACTTTTGCAGTGGCGAGATATGGTAGGTAAATAGAAAGACGGTGCTGTAGATAAAGAAAGAGGGAAGCTCGTAGCTTCCCTCTTTGCATGAACTGGCAATATTCGGCAGATCCCGAGTATCAAGGCCATCAAGCCTATTTGACCTTGTAGACAATCCCCGGATTGCAGCGGATCATCTCGAACCGGTCGGTCAACCCGGCCAGTGACTCCGACGCACCCAACATCAGATATCCACCGGGGTTGAGACTGGCAGCAAACTGGTTGAGGATCTTCGACTTCACTTCCGGCGCAAAATAGATGAGCACGTTACGGCAAAAGATAATGTCAAACTTGCCGAGCAGACTATAACTCTCCAGCAAGTTGAGTGGCCGGAAGGTGGTCAATTTTCTGACTCGCTCGGCAACCCGCATCTTGTTTTCACCGTAAGGCTCAAAAAACATCTTCTTGCGCTCCGGTGACAAACCGCGTGCCAGAGCAAGGCTATCGTAAACGCCTTCCTTACACTGATTGAGCATGGTCGTCGAAATATCCGTCCCGACAATTTGCACGCCACCAGGCAAGGTACCCGGTTTTTTCATCTGCTGCTCCAGTGCCGTCATGGCAATGGAATAGGGCTCCTGACCTGACGAGGATGCGGCTGACCAGATCTTGATGGGGCGGCCACTTTTCCCCAACTCGGGGAAAATCTTGTCGGTAAGAAGCTGAAACGGATAGGTATCACGAAACCAGAGGGTCTCGTTGGTCGTCATAGCATCCACCACGGCCATTTTCAGGTCACGCTCTCGCACACTCATTGCACGGGTAACCAGATCAGACAGACTCTCGATGCCAAACTGAGCCATCAAAGGTGAAAGACGGCTCTTCACCAGATACTGTTTGTTATCCCCCAGCACAATTCCGCTCTGTACCGCCAGAAAATTGCTGAACTGTTTGTATAAGTCGTCCGAAAGTGTCTTCATGCAGCTATTCTTCTTTATTAGAGTGCGTTTTGTACGGCCTTGGCCAATTCATCAGGCTGGAACTTGGCGATAAAATTGTTCGCACCAACTTTCTGCACCATTGCCTGGTTGAATACTCCACTGAGCGAGGTATGCAGAATAACATGCAAATCCTTGAGATTGGGATTATTCCGGATCTCGGCAGTGAAGGTATAGCCATCCATTTCCGGCATTTCGATATCCGAAATAACCAGCGCAACCTGATCCTTGATAGGACCATTTTTGGTCATTTCCAGCAGCATGTTCAATGCTTCGCGGCCATCTTTTGCCAACACGCACTCGACACCGATGGCCTCAAGCGCACGTTGTACCTGTTTACGTGCCACTGAGGAGTCATCCGCAACAAGAACAGGACGCCCCAGAGTCGGGTGGTCGACACTGGCCTGAACCAGCTCCTCACTAACATCCGTTGCAACCGGCGAAATTTCGTTCAATATCCGCTCAACATCAAGGATTTCGACCAACTCGCCATCGACTTCAGTCACGGCTGTCATGTAGTTGATGCGACCCGCACCTTTGGGCGGAGGCAGGATGGATTCCCAGTTCATATTGATGATGCGCTCGACCGAATGCACCAGAAAACCCTGAATAGAGCGGTTGTACTCGGAGATGATAATGAAGCATTTGCTCAGATCATCAATCGGGCGTTTGCCAACCGCCATGCTGAGGTCGATAACCGAGATCGTCTGGCCACGAATATGAGCCACTCCGCGAATGCAGGAGTTCAATTTTGGCATCACGGTCAAGGGGGGGCACTGCAACACTTCACGCACTTTGAATACGTTGATGCCAAATCTTTGACGTCCATTGAGACGAAACAACAACAACTCCAGCCGGTTTTGCCCCACTAGCTGGGTACGTTGGTTGACCGAGTCCAGGATACTGGCCATAAACACTCCCTAAAAACGCTTGGCATTAATCATGCATGCGTGATGGATTGCGTCAGACTATCGATGTGACAACGAACAGATTCTGAAGCAATCATAGTTAAATATGGTGATATGCGTGAACAACTTATCGACCAACGAGCGAAAATGATTAACCGACTTTTACTCATCAGCCTCTTTTTTGGCAGCATATCTTCCAGCTACGCCTCGGACGTCACTACTTATCTGCAAGAAAAGGCACAAGAGTTCGTTTACAGCCAGCTGGATATTCCGTTGGATGCCAGAGCCGAGGTCACCTCTGCCACGCTGGATGAACGGCTCCCACTGACCCGCTGCGAAGATCTGCTCACTATCAGCTTACCAGCAAAAATGGAAATT
The DNA here is from genome assembly GCF_040907905.1 of Aeromonas sp. s13. Classification (NCBI taxonomy): domain Bacteria; kingdom Pseudomonadati; phylum Pseudomonadota; class Gammaproteobacteria; order Aeromonadales; family Aeromonadaceae; genus Aeromonas; species Aeromonas sp. s13. The sequence goes on from NZ_JBFOCS010000076.1 coordinate 30,114, forward strand.
CGCCGTAATACAACAGTTTACCTTAAATGTGAGGAAGAGAGGCCCTGGGACGTCTATCTCCCGGTACGGGTCAGCATTCAAAAGCCCTATGTCACTGTGACCAACCCCATCGCCAAGGGGGACCTGCTGAGTGAAAGCCAGCTGGTGTTGGCCTATCAGGATCAGACCCTGATCCGCGGCGACTACCTGACTGACACAGCCCCTCTTGTCGGAGTACGCAGCAAGCGGGAGCTAAAACCTGGGCAACCCATCCGTTTGAGCCAGGTTTGTGTAGTGTGCAAAGGGGATCAGGTCACCCTGACGGCAGAAAACAGCAACTTCCAGATCAAAACCATGGCCCGAGCCTTGCAAGATGGCAGCTTCGGAGAGATCATCAAACTCGTCAATATTCGCTCCGGCAAAACCGTTGAGGGTAAAGTCAGTGCAGTAGGTGCCGTATCGGTCACTTTTTAAATCCGGATCCTTGACAACTTTTTTCTAAAGTTTTGACCTGCCGCACCGATAAACAGGTAAGCAAACCTTAAAGCAGACGAAGGTAACTAAAATGGCCATCAACAATATCAACAACTTGGCGAATAATCGGTTGCAAAATACCGCTAATAGCCAGGGGACAGGCAGCAAGTCAGTCACCTCATCGCCCGAAAACAAAGCGGCTACTGTCAAGCTGGACTCCGTCTCCTTGACCAGTGAGGCGCAACAATTGCAAAAGATGCAACAAAACCTCAATACCGCCTCGACCGGCAATGAGAGCAAGGTCGAACGGCTGAAAAAAGCCGTCGCGAGTGGCGAATATCAGGTTAACAGCGACGCTGTGGCCAAGAAGATGTTCAGTTTCGAGGCCAATCTGGACAAAGTTCTGGGATGATGGATTTACCTTCGTTACTGCACACCCAAGATGATTACCTCAGCCAGATGCAAGGCATTCTGGAAGAGGAGTTCAGCTTGCTCGAACAGCATCAGGCACTGGCCCTGCCCGCACTGACCGAGCGCAAACAGCAGTTGCTTGCTGCGATAGAAACTCTGGACAAGACACTGGCAGAGATGCCGGAACTGGCACTGCAGCTGGCAGCCTATCCCGATGAGATGGCGCAACTTCGTGCAAAACTGGATGCTTGCCAGGCACAAAATGATATCAACGGTCGCTTGCTTGAATTGAGCATCGTATCAAACCGTCGTCTGGCAACCTTTCTGAGTCAGCTGCGCGATCGCAACAGCCTGACCTATGACGCCAAGGGCAACACTCGCTCTGGCACCCGCTCCTACGGTATCAAGGCCTGACATCTCTTATCAGGCCTTGCATTTTTGCTCTCCGTTTTAAAGCACCAGTCGCAACAACTCTCGCCCGTCCTCACACGCATTGACGCGCAGTACCCCGTCCTCATAGCACCCGTAACTGGCCGGCAGCTCACCGCGCGGGAAACAGATTGACCCCGGGTTCATCAATACCCGCTCCCCCTGCCACTCCAGCACAGGTACATGGGTGTGACCGCTCAGGAACAGACTCCCCACAGGCAGCTGTACCTCGTCCGGGCGATAAAGATGGCCATGGCTGACAAACCAGCGCCGCTCATCGATCAGTAACTGGTTGTAGGGGGCGGTGATGGGAAAGCGCAACAGCATCTGATCTACTTCGGAATCACAGTTGCCCCGCACCGCGATGATTTGCGGAGCCAACTCGTTGAGCCGATCGGCCACAGCGGCCGGGTTATACCCTTCCGGCAGAGGATTGCGCGGGCCATGGTTGAGCAGATCGCCGAGCAGCAGATAGTGATCCGGCTGCCAGGGCTCAAGTTGGGTCAGCACCCGCTCCAGCGCAATGATGCTGCCGTGGATGTCGGAAATGATGGCAAGTTTCATGAAATGCTCCTCACTGCGGGCTGAAGTAGAGATCCTTGGTGGCAATCGTCCCTTTCAAATTCTGGCTGGGCAGCCCCCGCAGCGCGGGATCGACCAGTCTCATCTGATTGTAATGATACACGGGGAGGATCGGCGCCTCCTCAAGCAGCAACTGTTCGGCATGCCGGTAGAGTTCAACCCGGCTCGCGCTGTCCAGCGTATTGGCAGCCTGCTCCAGCAACAGATCAAAGTCGGGATTGCAGTAGCTGCTCTCGTTACGCAGATCCTGACAACGGAAGCTGCCCAGCATGGCAGACGGCTCCACGTAATCGCCAAACAGGAAGCTTCTGGCCACCTGGAAATCACCGCTATCCTTGGCCACCTGATAGGCACCCCACTCCAGACTGTTGAGAGTGACCTGTACCCCCAGCTTCTGCCACATGGCGGCAATGGCCATCGCCATCTGCTTGTGGGTTTCGGCGCTGTTGTAGGTAATGCTCAGCTTGAGTGGATTGGCACTGTTATACCCGGCCGCTGACAGCAACGCTGCCGCTTTGGCCTGGCGGGTTGGCATATCTTCAAGCGCCACAGGCAATATCACCCGGGGGTAACCCGGCATCTCCGGCAACAGCGACCATGCCGCCTGTTCATCCTGCCCGCTCACCGATCCAATGAGCTGCTGTCGATCAACCGCCATGGAGAGCGCCTGACGCACCCGCACATCCTGCAGTTCGGGGCGCTTCAGATTGAACGCATAGAGATAGGTGCCAAACAGCGGCAAGCCCCAGAGCCGCTCCGGAGATTCGCGCTTCATCTTCTGGTAATAGCCGAGGGAGACCTTGTTGGTAAGCTGGATTTCACCTGCCTCATAACGCAGCCGTTCGGCATGTTGCGAGGTGATCGGCAGGTAGGTGACCCGTCCGATACGGGTGTGAAGGTCATCCCAGTAGTGGATATTGCGCTCGGCTTCGATCTGCTCGTTCGGCGTCCAGCTTGCCAGCCGATAAGCACCATTGCTCACTAGCTTGCCGGGTTCGGTCCACTGCTTGCCAAATTTGGCTATCGCCTTCTGGTTGACTGGCACAAAGGGGCGCTGACTGATGAGTTGCAGGAAATAGGGAGCCGGCCGCTCCAGAGTGATTTTCAGGATCTGATCGCTTTGCGCTTCAATGCCAAGATTGCCGAGCTCCAGCGCACCGGCATAGATGGATTGCGCATTGTTGATCCCCGTGGCCAGCAGCAATCCGGCAGAAGGAGAGTTGATGGCCGGATCGAGCAAACGGCGCCAGGCATAGACAAAATCAGCGGCCACCAGCGGCTCGCCATTGGACCACTTCAGTTGGGGGCGCAGGAAAAATCGCCACTCCAGCCCATCTTCACTCACCTCCCAGCGCTGGGCCTGAGCGGGGACGATATGCCCCTGCCCATCATCGCTGACCAGCCCTTCAAACAGATCGACCAGTACCGCCTCCCCCGGGAAACCTGAGCGCACCAGCGCAGGATCCAGCGACTCCGGCTCGGCACCGTTGCCCTTTACCAGGGTTTGCCGATCGGCAAGCAGAGGCTGCTGCTCAACGGTGGTGGCATGGGCCAGGGGCCCTGCCAGTACGGCAAGCAATAGCGGGGAGAGCCAGCGTTGCGCCAGCTTGGGGAAGAAACCATACCTCATGACAAAACCTCGAATAACACCACTGCTGGAGGGGAAGGCCGACGGCGCGCCTGATGAATGCCTGATGCCGCTCTTGTTATCCCCGAAAACGCCCCGTATTGTATCGGGCTTGCCCGGGAGATGGAGTCTTTCGGGTTAATTTTTTCAGGAGTTTTTATGGGTTATGAGTGGCTGGCCCTCGCGTCGGCCAGTTTATGGGCAGTTGCAGCGCTAATTTCGGTCAAACCGGCCCGTCATCTCGGCGCATTTGCCTACAGCCGCTGGCGCATGTTTCTGGTCAGCCTGATGCTCGGCACCATGAGTCTGCTCACCGGTGGCTGGCAAACCCTCACCGCAAGCGCCCTGCCCCTGCTCGCCATCTCGGGGCTGGTCGGCATCTTCGTGGGCGATACGGCGCTGTTTGCCTGCATGAACCGGCTGGGGCCAAGACGCAGTGCCCTGCTCTTCTCCTGCCATGCGCTGTTTTCCGCCCTGCTTGGGCTCTGGCTCTTTAATGAACAGCTGACAGGCTGGCGACTGCTGGGGGCCATGCTGGTCTTTGCCGGCGTGATGCTGGCGATCCTGTTTGGCAGACGCAGTAGCAGCAACGAGTGGGAGCAGATCCGTGGCAATCTGGCACTGGGAATTGGCCTTGGCCTGACGGCGGCATTGTGTCAAAGCGTGGGAGCCATCATCGCCAAGCCGGTGATGATGAGTGGTGAGGTGGATGCGGTGAGTGCATCGGGTATCCGGATGGGCAGTGCCCTGCTGGCCCACTGCGTCCTGCGGCTGGGGCGCTTGCCGCTGGCCATGCCGCTCAAACCGGTCAATCGCCATATCCTCGCCATGATTGCCACCAACGGTTTTCTGGCGATGGGGCTGGGGATGACGCTGATCCTGATGGCGCTGCGGCAGGGCGAGGTGGGCATGGTGGCCATTCTCTCCTCCACCACGCCGGTACTGCTGCTGCCGCTGTTGTGGTGGCACTCGGGGGAGCGGCCATCCATTGCCGCCTGGGCGGGTGCACTGATTGCCACCCTGGGCACGGCGCTGGTGCTGGGTTTCAGCACTCACTGACACCCGGCACCATCCCAGATCAGAACAGGGCAATCTCCTCAGCGGTCAGCTCGCGGTATTCACCGGGGGCCAGATCTTCGTCCAGCGTCAGGCCGCCCACCCGCTCGCGATGCAAGCCAACGACCTTGTTGCCGATGGAGGCAAACATCCGCTTGACCTGGTGGTACTTGCCTTCGTGGATGGTCAGGCGTGCCTCGCACTCGCCGAGAATTTCCAGCTGGGCAGGACGAGTTTTATCGGTCTCGTTACGCAGGTAGACCCCTTCGGCGAACAGCGCGATCGCATCCGGGCTTACCGGATCGGCCAGCCAGACGTGATAGGTCTTGGCACACTCGTGACGCGGTGAGGTGATGCGGTGGGACCATTGACCATCATCGGTCACCAGCACCAGACCCGTGGTATCGAGGTCAAGGCGACCCACTACGTGCAACTTGCCCATCGCCGGTTCATCCATCAGGAAGAAGACAGTCGGGTGATCCGGATCCTCGTTGGAGCAGACGTAACCTTCCGGCTTGTGCAGCATGAAATAGCGGTTGCGCTGCTCCAGCGTCAGCAGCACGCCGTCAAACTCGATCTGGCTCTGCTCATTGATATGAAAGGCGGGCTGCTTGACCACAATGCCATCCACCATGACCTCACCCTGACGGATCAGTTTGCCTGCCAGCGAGCGGGTCAAATCGGAACAATCGCACAGAAACTTATCAAGCCGCATTCATAACCTCGGAGTCCAACAAGTAAAGGGGCGTCATTATATCGGGCGGGGGCGACAACGCCACTGTTAAGGGGTTGCCAATTATGACGAACTGGTCATCCGATGTTACACTTCTCCGGTGTGACCCATCCGAACGATACTCATAATAATAAGAGTCAGGAAGCCCTCATGAAGTCTCAAGCATCCTATCCCGTCATTCCCGTCAACCAGCTGAAACCCGGCATGTATGTCATTGCTATCGCCAGCCAGACAGGTGGGATGGAGATCGCCCAGATGGGCTTGGTGACCAGCGTGGCGCAAATTGCCAATCTGGTGCGTCAGGGGGTGCTCACGGTACGCATCGATCTGGCCCGCAGCAAGCTGGGCAGTGCCGAGAGTGACGCCGTTACCTCCCCCGATCTCAATGCCAACAGCGCCCAGGTAGGGCGCCGTGCCAGTGCCAACGGTGAAGGGCGGGAGCTTAAAATCCGCCGCCTCTATCAGGAAGCGCGCGAGCTGCAAGGCAAGTTCATTCGCCATCTCAAAGCGGGTGAACCCATCGACATCACCCCGCTGGCCGAAGTCGCCGAAGAGATGGTGGACACCATGTTTACCCACGGCGATGCCATGCTCTGTCTGGCCCGTATTCGCGCAAAGGATGCCTACCTGATGGAGCACTCCATGAACGTGGCCATTCTGCTGGCCAACTTCGGTCGCTATCTGGGACTGGAGCGCAGCGTGCTCAAGGAGCTGACCCTGGGTGGCCTGCTGCACGACGTGGGCAAGATCATGACCCCGGACGAGGTGCTCCACAAACCGGGCAAGCTGACCGATGAGGAGTTCGCCATCATGCGTCAGCATGTGGTGCACAGTTACGAGATCCTCAGCAATACCCCTGGCATTACCCCCACCATGCTGGAGGTGGCCGCCAACCACCACGAGCGGCTCGATGGCTCCGGCTACCCGCAGCGACTGAAGGGGGAGCAGCTCTCCCTCTATACCCGGATGAGCGGCATCGTCGATGTCTATGATGCCATCACCGCGGATCGGGTCTACAAAGCAGGTATGCAGCCGACCCAGGCCTTCCGCATTCTGCTCAAGGGGATCAATCAGCACTTTGATGCCGAACTGGTCACCAAGTTCATCAAGTGCATGGGAGTCTATCCGGTGGGCACTCTGGTACAGCTCTCAAACCAGCGCCTGGCTATCGTGATGCAGCGCAACGAGCAGCAGCCGCTCAAGCCAGTGGTCAAGGTGATCTATCACGCCACCCAGCGTCACTACCTCGACGTACAGTGGCTGGATCTGGCCAAGTCAGGGGTGCAGGAGAGCATCGAAAACACGGTCGACCCCAAAGAGTTTGGCATCAACCTCGCCAACTTCTTCTAAATCTCTCACCTCAGATATTCATGATTGGCGCTGGCTGTCGAGCCAGTGCCGGATCAGAAACTCCTCATCCAGCGGCGAGAGATCAAAACGCAGGCTGGCCTCTTCAATGGCGGCGAGATCGTGCTGGTGATGCTCGCTGAGCCAACGCACCGCCCGACGCAAATCTTCACCATGGGGGAGTAGCAGATGGTCGCTCATGGGATACCTCCGGTAGACTGCAAGGCGGCCAGCGAATGTAGCCACCTCTTTCCAGTCTAGTCGGTCAATCCCCATCACCCGCGCTTCTTCACCCTCCCCCCTCAATCACTGCAATCAGCTTGCCACCGGGATCAGCGACCGAAAGCGCGCTGCCAATCCTGATCGAACTTCACCAGCGCCGCATCCACCGCCGGCACGTTCAGCAGCTGCTCGGCCACGTCGAGCGGCAAGGTGATCGATTGGCAACCCGCCAGCAGGCAGTCGAGCGCCTGACGGGGAGTGCGGAATGATGCCGCAAGCACCTTGCTGTTCGGCGCGTGCAGCGCAAGCAGCTGTTGCAGCTCCTGCACGGTGGCGATGCCATCGCCCCCCTGAGCATCCAGCCGGTTAACGTAGGGCGCGACATATTCCGCCCCCGCCACCGCCGCCAGCCAGCCCTGCAGCGGGGTATAGACAGCGGTGCCCAGGGTCGGCACACCGTTGGTGGTCAGGCTCTTGATGGCTGCCAGCCCCTCTGCACACACCGGGATCTTGATCACCAGATCCGGGTCCAGTTCACGCAAGGCAAATGCCTCACGCACCATCTCGGTTTCGGTTTTGGCCATCACCTGGGCAAACAGGCGCGCCTTGGGGCCCAGCACGTCGCGCAGGGCGGGCAGCAGCTCACAGAGCGGCAATCCCCCGGCGGCGGTAATGGAAGGATTGGTGGTGACACCGGCCAACGGCAGGATCCGTGACCAGCGACGCACTGCCGCCACATCGGCGGTATCGAGATACAGCTCCATCTCTAACTCCTTAACGGGATGTTCAATATGTCGCCATTCTAGCGATAAAACATCTGCAAATAGCTTGATCGAAATCAAATCAACTTTCGAATGAAAGCAAATAGAATGCAAATACAAAAGGAGGCGGTATGATTTTCGACCTGCAACGATATTCAACTCACGATGGCCCCGGCATTCGCACCCTGGTATTTCTCAAGGGGTGCTCGCTGGCCTGTCTGTGGTGTCAAAACCCGGAGAGCCGCTCTCCCAAGCCGGACATACTACTCGACCGGCACCAGTGCATCGAGGGATGCCAGCTCTGCAGCCAGGCTTGTCCGGCAATCTTGCGTGACAGCCAGGGCATCCAGCTCAGCCGTTCTACCCTCAAGGCCGATGATATGGAACGGCTGCGCGGCCTCTGCCCCAGCGAAGCGCTGCAGGTGTGCGGCCGCGATGAACCCCTGGACACCCTGATGGACACCATCTTGCGGGATCGCCCCTTCTTCGAGCGCAGCGGCGGTGGCGTCACCCTCTCCGGTGGCGAGCCTTTTATGCAGCCCGACTTTGCCGCCGCTTTGCTGGCCCGCTGCAAGGCCGAAGGGCTGCACACCGCGGTCGAGAGCTGCCTCCATGTGCCATGGCACCAGATTGAGCCAAGCCTCCCCTCACTGGATCTGGTGCTGGCAGATCTCAAACACGTGGATAAAGAACGATTCTTCCACTGGACCCGCGGCAAAGTGGAGTTGCCCATCGCGAACCTCAAACGCCTCGCCGAGCACGGCATACCGATGCAGATCCGGGTGCCGCTCATTCCCGGCTTCAATGCCGACCGCGCATCGATCAGCGCCATCACCGACACCGCCGCCAGCCTCGGCACCGTGCAGGAGATCCACTTCCTCCCCTACCACACCCTGGGGATGGGCAAATATGCCCTGCTGGATCTGCCCTATCAGGCGCCGGAGACACCGCTCGACGACCCCGATTTACTCCACTTTGCCCATGCATACGCCCAACGTCAGGGGCTGACCCCTGTGACCAGAGGATAAGATCATGACCCAGCTCGACCTCAATACCCTCAGCCCACGGATCCGCGCCCACAAAGAGAGCCTGATCCACATCGTTCAGCCACCGGTTTGCACCGAGCGTGCCCGCCACTACACCGAGGCCTATCAGGCTAACCTCGCCCACCCGCTGCCGGTGCGCCGCGCCCTGGCGCTGGCTCATCACCTCAAGGAGCGCACCATCTGGATCAAGCACGACGAGCTTATCGTCGGCAATCAGGCCAGTCAGGTACGGGCGGCGCCGCTATTTCCCGAATACACTGTGAGCTGGATTGAGAAGGAGATCGACGAGCTGGCAGACCGCCCCGGTGCCGGTTTTGCAGTCAGCGAAACCGACAAGGCGATCATCCACGCCCTCACCCCCTTCTGGCGCGGCCAGACGGTGCAGGATCGCTGCTTTGGCCTCTTTACCGATGAGCAGAAAGCGCTGCTGGAGAGCGGCATCATCAAGGCCGAGGGCAACATGACCTCGGGGGATGCCCACCTCGCGGTCAACTATGAGGAGCTGCTCACGCTGGGGCTCGATGGCTTCAAGGCCAAGGTGGCCGAGCGGCGCAGTCAGCTGGATCTGGCGGATTGGGCCGACCTGCAGCGCGAGCAGTTCCTGCACGCCGTCGCCATCACTCTGGATGCGGTCAGCGCTCACATCTCGCGCTACGCCGCACTTGCCCATGATATGGCAGCACAAGAATCTCGCCCCGAGCGCCGAAACGAGCTTGAGACCATAGCGCTCAACTGTGCCCACATCGCCCACCAGCCACCCGAAACCTTTTGGCAGGCACTGCAGCTCTGCTACTTTATCCAGCTCATTCTGCAGATCGAATCCAACGGCCACTCGGTGTCGTTCGGCCGGATGGATCAGTACCTCTACCCCTGGTATCGCCGCGAGGTGGAATTGTCGGAATCCCTGCCTCGGACGCGCGCCATCGAACTGCTGCAAGGGTGCTGGCTCAAGTTGCTGGAGGTGAACAAGATCCGCTCCGGCACCCACTCCAAGGCCTCCGCCGGCAGCCCGCTCTATCAAAACGTCACCATCGGCGGCCAGAACTGGCGGGATGGCACTGCCCATGACGGGGTCAACGGCCTCTCCTACGCGATTCTGGAGTCCTGCGGCCAGCTGAGATCCACCCAGCCCAACCTCTCGGTGCGCTACCACGCCGGGATGAGTGAGGATTTCCTCGACGCCTGCATTCAGGTGATCCGCTGCGGCTTTGGCATGCCCGCCTTCAACAACGACGAGGTGGTGATCCCCGAGTTCATCAAGCTCGGGGTGAGCGTGGAGGATGCCCACCACTACGCCGCCATCGGCTGCATCGAGACCGCCGTACCCGGCAAATGGGGCTACCGCTGCACCGGCATGAGCTTTATCAACTTCGCCCGCATCCTGCTGGCGGCGCTCGATGGCGGCCGCGATGCCACCACAGGCAAGGTATTCCTGCCCCAGCCCCAGTCGCTGCGAGACGGGAGTTTTGGCAACTTTGACGAGGTGATGGCCCGCTGGGATGAGCAGGTGCGCTACTTCACCCGCAAATCCATCGAGATCGACTGCGTGGTCGACAGCGTGCTGGAAGCCCAAGCCCATGACATCCTCTGCAGCACCCTGGTAGATGACTGCATCGAGCGCGGCAAGACCATCAAGGAGGGGGGCGCCGTCTATGACTGGGTCTCCGGTCTGCAGGTGGGGATCGCCAACCTCGGTAACAGCCTGGCAGCCCTGAAGAAACTGGTGTTCGAGCAGGGGATTGTGGATCAGCAAGAGCTGGCCGAAGCACTCGAGCAAGATTTTGCCGGACTGGCGGGGGAGCAGCTGCGCCAGCGCCTCACCAACGCCGCCCCCAAATATGGCAACGATCTGGACGAGGTTGACCTGCTGCTGGTGCAGGCCTACCAGAGCTACATCGACGAGCTCAAGGGACTGCACAACACCCGATTCGGCCGCGGCCCCATCGGCGGTACCTACTATGCGGGCACCTCCTCCATCTCCGCCAACGTGCCCTTCGGTGCCGCCACCATGGCCACCCCGGATGGTCGCCGTGCCCGCACGCCGCTGGCAGAAGGGGCCAGCCCCTCCTCGGGTTCGGATCGTCTCGGCCCGACGGCGGTGTTCAACTCCATCGGCAAGCTGCCCACGGCGGCCATTCTCGGCGGGGTGCTGCTCAACCAGAAGCTGAGTCCGGCGAGCCTTGAGAATGAGCGGGACAAGGCCAAGCTGATGAGCCTGCTGCGCACCTTCTTCGAGGTGCACAAGGGGTGGCACGTGCAGTACAACATTGTCTCGCGCGAGACCCTGCTGGCAGCCAAAGCCAATCCAGATCAATACCGGGATCTGGTGGTACGGGTGGCGGGCTATTCAGCCTTCTTCACCGCCTTATCCCCGGATGCGCAAGATGATATCATCGCCCGCACCGAGCACAGTCTCTGACGGGGCGCACCCATGGCGCCAGTGACGTCATATGATTGGCAAGCCACCCCACGGGTGGCTTGCCGCTATCCACCACCTTGCATGTGAGCGCACCATGAATCCACGCCACCAACTGATCCTCACTCTGGTCCATCAGGCTCGCAAGATGAGCGTGAGTGAACTCTCCCGACATACCGGCGTGTCTGAGGTGACGGTGCGCAACGACCTCACCGCGCTGGAGAAGCAGGGGCTGCTCAGACGGGTACACGGCTCGGCCATGGCGCTGGAAACCGATGACCCGGATGCCCGGATGAACATCAATTACCTGCTCAAGGAGCGCCTCGCCGAGCGGGCCGCCCAGCTGGTGGAAGATGGCGAGACGGTCTTTATCGAAGGGGGCAGCGCCAACGCCATGCTGGCGCGCCATCTGGCCCTGCACAAACGGGTCACCATCATCACCATCAGCAGCTATATCGCCCATCTGCTCAAAGATACCCCGGCTCAGGTGGTGCTGCTCGGCGGGCTGTTCCAGCATCAGAGCGAAAGCGTGGTGGGGCCGCTCACGCGCCTCTGCATCGAGCAGGTGCACTTCTCCAAGGCCTTTATCGGGGTCGACGGTTTTCATCCCGAGATGGGGTTCACCGGCCGCGACATGATGCGGGCCGACGTGGTCAACAGCGTGCTGGCCAAGGGGATGACCAATGTGGTCATCACCGACAGCAGCAAGTTCGGCGCCATCCACCCGAGCCAGCTTGGCGCGCCGGGCCAGATCAACGTGCTGGTTACCGACGATGCCCTGCCCGCCCCCATGCGGGCAGCCATCGCGGCCAAGGGGATCACCCTGCACTGCGTTGCGGCCTAGGCCGCCCGCTAATTCACGCTATTTCATTGACCTGACAGGATAAAATTTCCATGATGAGCCAGTCCCCATCGGGACTGACATCACCAGTGTGTGATCTGCAGGAAGCAGACTTCAGGAGAGCAAGGACATGCCATCGACCATCACCGCCGGGGAGCGCCGACTCTCCCCTATCATTCGCGCCACCGCCATCACCCTGACCCTGTGCTGGAGCCCGTTTGGCTGGAGTGCCACGCTGCCCGCCGACTTGAAGTGGGAGAGCAACAACCAGGATCCTCTCTATGCCGATCCGGCCGCCAAACGCGGCGGCACCTTTCGCACCTTTATGACCAGCTTCCCCCTGACCCTGCGCAAATATGGCCCCGACTCCAACGGCGGCTTTGCCGGTTACGTGCGGGAAACCAACCTGCCACTGCTGAGCACTCATCCCGTCACCGGCAACCCCATGCCGATGCTGGCAAACGAGTGGGCCTTCGGCGCCGACAACAAGACCCTCTATTTTCGCATCAATCCCAAGGCGCGCTGGTCAGACGGCCAGCCGGTCACCGCCGATGACTGGCTATTTACCCTCAAGATGATGCGCAGCAAGGAGATCAACGACCCCTGGTACAACAACTACTACAGCACCCAGATAGCAGACATCACCAAGTTTGATGATCACACCCTGGCCATCACCAGCGGCACCGAAAAGAGCCGCCAGGATCTGCTCGAGTCACTGCCTATCAGCCCGGAGCCGAGCCACGCCATCAAGCTCACCGCCAACTGGGTCAAGGAGTACAACTGGAAGGTGTTGCCAGTCACCGGCCCCTATCAGCTCGATCAGGTGAAAAAGGGTAAATCGGTCACCTTCAAACGGATTGAACACTGGTGGGGGGATGACGAGCGCTACTTCCAGCATCGCTTCAATCCTGCACGGATCGAGATCAAGGTGCTCAGGGATCTGAACATCGCCTGGCAGCACTTCCTGCGCGGCGATCTCGACACCTTCCCGCTGGTGATGCCCAACTGGTGGCACGACAAGACCAAAACCGCGGAGTTCGAGAAGGGTTATATCGCGCGCACCTGGTTCTTCAACCAGACTCCGCAATCGCCGATGGGGCTCTATCTCAACACCGCCGATCCGCAGCTGAATAATCTCGATGTGCGGCTCGGGGTCCAGCATGCCCTCAACCTCGACAAGATGCTCACCACCCTGCTGCGGGGGGATTACCAGCGACTCAACAGTTATGGCTCCGGTCAGGGTGAATTTACCAACAGCGAGATCAAGGCCCGTCCGTTCGATCCCAAACTGGCACGGGAATACTTTGCCAAAGCCGGTTTCAACAAAGTGGGGCCGCAGGGGATTTTGCAAAACGACAAGGGGCAGTCACTGACGCTCGCTATCACCTACACCACCGCGGAGCACGCCCAGCGGCTCACGCTGTTGCGGGAAGAGGCCAAGAAGGCGGGGCTTAATCTGGAGCTAAACCTGATGGATGCCTCGGCCGGTTTCAAATCGATGCTGGAGAAAAAGCACCAGAGCGCCTGGATGGCCTGGGCAGGCAGCCGCTATCCCGCCTATTGGGAGTTCTTCCACAAGGTCAACGCCAACCAACCCCAGACCAACAACATCATGAACATCGATGACGACGCCATCACAGCGCTGGTGGAGCAGTATGACAAGGAGTTCGACTTTGCCAAAAAGGCGGCCCTGTCACGGCATATCCAGCAGCGGCTCTATGAACTGGCGAGCTTCGTCCCTGCCTATCAGGTGCCCTATACCCGGGAAGGGGCATGGCGCTGGATCAAACTGCCAAAAGTACCTGCAACGCCCAAGAGCGAGCAGCTCTACTGGCCCCTCGGTGGCGACAACAGCGGTTACAGCTATGGCGGTCTGCTGTGGATTGATGAAGAGCTAAAATCCGAGACTAGGGCAGCCATCAAGAGCGGCAAGACCTTCTCGGCCGAGCCCATCATCGACACCACCTATCGCCAGCCTTGATAGCGACAACTCATTTGGCAAACAGACCTAAAACAAAGACCCCGCCAGATAGCGGGGTCTTTGTTGGCAACCGGTGTTGCGAATCGAGCGGTGATCAGCCGCGTTTGGCCTGCTTCTCGGCAATGGCGTCAGCCACGTCAGCCGGCTCCAGTACGATGCCTTCCTGATCCGGGGTCGGGAACACGGCAACACACAGCTCGTCCTGCTCCATACCGTCAACCCAGCGCTCCAGCCACACCTTCAGGGTGATGGACTGCGGCTTGCAATCGGCCCACTCGCCTTCGGCCCACGCCTTGGCGTACTCCGGGTGCGGCCATACCGGGATGCAATCTTCATCGTCTGTGGTCAGCATCATGACGCCATGCTCGTCAGTCAGGACGAACAGCTCTTCATGCTCGACCAGCTTGCTGATGAAGTGATCGTAACGGTAGTCAGCGTTCAGTTGCAGCGCGGCATTGCGCTCGGTGTCGCTCAGTTCATAGCTCATTGGCCAAGTCTCTCTCTCGATAAAGGGCGCCATGTTCACATCTTGTCGTCAGCTTGTCCAGCTTGCAGCCCCTTGGCACCGGATGGGGAGGACAATGACGCAAATAAGGATAGAGCAGCCTCCTCGATAACGAGACCGCTAGCCATCATATTGCCCCTTTTACAGCGCAGGGGTGATCAGCTCCACATCAGGCTGCTCGCTCAGCTTTTGCCGCAGCCAGTAGGCGGACTCCACCTCGACAAAGCAGAGCAGATCCCGGCCATTGGCCGCCATCGCCATCAGCTGCTCAAAACGCAGCTGTTGTTGCTGCTCCCAGGCGGCAGCGAGTTTCACCCCGTGGGCTTCATCCACCACTTCGCGACGCAGCTCGAACAGGTTATCGGTGATCGGGCTGTTGATCTTGGCGGCGCAGTGCCAGTACATCAGCAGGTTATCCATCATCTCGCTGTCGTAGTTGGCCAGCGCATCCAGCTCGGGTGTATCACCGCTGTCGCTGGCGGCAAAATCACACCAGCCCGCATCGAGTGACGCCAGCTCATGAGCCCCATTGGCATGCTTGCGTAACAGTGCAATGTCGGCCCCCTTGCGTGCAGGTAACCACACCTCGCCCTGATAGGCATCCAACAGGGACGTCAACGAAGCAGCGGGGTAAACCGGAAAGCGGGTACAAAGTGAATGCAGCAGGGATACCAGAGTGATCTTGACCATGAGCGATACCTTGAACAGGGCGAACAGCCACCAATAGACCGTCCGATATAAAGAAGTGCCCTATCCTACCACGTTTGGTCCGGCTCGGCCCTTGGCGAAGCTGTCAGCCAACCATCTGATTACGCCGAAAAAAACAGCATTTGAAACACAGCATCCAGCCAAAGATCAATAATTTGAGCCAGCGCCCACTAAAGTGGATCCGGGGATGCTAGTTTGCATACATCTTTAGCGTAAGGAGTAAATCCATGATTGGGATCGACCAGGTTTCTAACGAATTCGTGAACGATTTGAAAATACTGGCATGCTTTGATCCGGCCAACATGAGCCTGGGGATTAAATTACGCAGCGATATGTCTGAAGAGTTGTGCCAAGCGGCAGCCCGTCTGCATCAACAGGGGCTCATCAGCGCAGAAGATGGCGGCTATCTCACCCCGTTTGGCATGACCATGGTTGAACACCTGCAACATCTGTTGGTCGCACTCAAACCGCTTTGACCGGCTGTGGTGCCCAGAGCGAAAAGTTGAGTAGCTCCCAGCGCTCCCCTTGGTGAAGATGACAGGCAAACAGCAAAGGACCTTCGGGTCCTTTTACTTTGCCATCCACCAGCCACTCCCCCTCCCTTTCAGGTACCTGTCGCGCATTTACCTCATCGGGTTGCAGCGCAGCACCTATTCGGACCTGGACAAACTGCTGGCAGATCACCTGCGCTTCCATCGCGGATTGAACCGGTACCGGCGCATCGGACGTCGGAGTCAAGGTGGCAGCAAGCAGGAGCGATAGCAGCATGATTCAGCACATGGGAGTCAGTAGCAGAAGCCATATAAACAAAAAGCCGTGGCACCAGAGGTACCACGGCTTTCTTAAATTCTGTAAGAATTACAGAGCGGTTACGTTCTCAGCCTGCGGGCCTTTCTGACCTTGGGTCACAGAGAACTGTACGCGCTGACCTTCAGCCAGGGTACGGAAACCGTTACCTTGAATGGCGCTGAAGTGAACGAAAACGTCCGGGCCGTTTTCTTGCTGGATGAAGCCAAAACCTTTGGTTTCGTTGAAAAACTTAACGGTACCGGTGATCATGTTAGACATATCTTTTAAACCTGTATTCAAAATAATTACTTATGCTTTTCAGCGGGTAAAGCTCAAAAAACGGGATTAACTTATGAACAACAGGACAAGATGTGAAACATCGTATTCATTGACATAACTATCGCCCTTTCAAGCTGGTTTGGATTATACGTGGCTTTGTAGATTACGCAAACAAATTTGTGCCCTGCCAACGGCAGGGCACAAACCGTTATAAGGTGGCCGCTTCCAACGCTTCCACCAGTGCTCTGAGAAAACGAGCCGCCTCCCCGCCAGTACAGGCTCTGTGGTCAAATGTCATCGACAGCGGCAATGCCCTGACGGGACGCGCTTCACCATGGATGAACACCACTTTTTCGAACAGTTTGCCTGCCCCTATGATGGCCACCTGCGGCGGCGTGACGATAGGGCTGGCATAACGGCCAGCGATGGCGCCGAAGTTGGTGAGCGTAATGGTCGCCCCCTGCAACATCTCGCGCGGCACGGCGCGCGCCTTCACATCGGCGATCATCCGATCCAGCCCCTGCCGGATATCTGCCCCCTCCCGCTCGGCCACGTTCTCCATCACCGGCACATAAAGGCCATGCTTTGAATCCACCGCGATGGCCACATTGACCTCTTTGAACAGCCGCCGTGACAGGGTGTCGCCATCAAACCAGGCATTCATCGAGGGCTCTGCGCGGCACGCCACGCCAATGGCCTTGATAAGGCGCACCGTCACATCCTCATCAGGGCGCCAGTGACGCAAATCCACCTCGTCGGTGATGCTGACCGGCACCACAGTCTGATGAGAGAGCTCCATCGCCTTGGCCATGGCCCGCCGTGACCCTTTAAGGAATTCGTTGCCACTGCTCTGCTGGGCCTCGAATGCCTGCTGCACATCCAGCTCGGTCACCATGCCGCCGCTGCCACTTCCCTTGAGCCGGTCGATTTCCAGACCCAGCTTCTGCGCCAGCAGGCGCACGGCAGGCATGGCTTGCACCAGCGATCCCCCCGGGGCAATGGCCCCCACCACGAAGTGATCCTCGATATGTTGCTGATGGGCGCTCACCTTGCCCACCACAGTGCCATCATCCTCCCCCCCCTCGAACTCCACCAGCGGCGCACCGATATGGAGGATA
The DNA here is from genome assembly GCF_040907905.1 of Aeromonas sp. s13. Taxonomy (NCBI): domain Bacteria; kingdom Pseudomonadati; phylum Pseudomonadota; class Gammaproteobacteria; order Aeromonadales; family Aeromonadaceae; genus Aeromonas; species Aeromonas sp. s13. The sequence continues at coordinate 47,418 of NZ_JBFOCS010000076.1, forward strand.
TCCCCTTCGGCGCCGCAGAGACGGGCAATCACCCCGGCCACCGGAGAGGGCACATCCACCAGCGCCTTGGCCGTTTCCACCGACAAGAGCACCTGATCGACCGCGACGGTATCACCGGCACTCACCTTCCACTCGACGATCTCGGCTTCGGCCAACCCTTCACCCAGATCCGGTAATTTGAAAAATTTCATAGCCACTGGTTCTCCATCAGCTGGTGAGCGGCATCGGCGATATCCTGCTCGGTGATGAGGTAATACGCCTCGTTGCGATAGTAGGGGACGGCGGCATCCACCCCGGTCAACCGTTTGGGTGGCGCCTTGAGGCTGGGAAGTGCCTGCTCGGTCACCCGCGCCACAATTTCGGCCCCGGCCCCGAAGCTGCCACACGCTTCGTGTACCACCAGCAAGCGGCCGGTCTTGCGCACCGAGGTGAGGATGGTCTCCATATCCAGCGGCTTGATGGTGGCCAGATCCAGCACCTCGCACTGGATATCCTGCTCGGCCAGCAGGTTCGCCGCCCGCATCACCTCCTGAATGCAGGCCCCCCAGGCCACTACCGTGATATCGCGGCCAGGGCGCAGGGTGAAGCAGACATCCAGCGGCAGGCCGACACCGTCATCCACCACCTCGGATTTCATCGAACGGTAGATGCGATCGGGTTCGAAAAACATCACCGGATCCGGATCGCGGATGGCCGAGAGCAGCAGGCCATAGGCGCGTCTCGGGCTGGAGGGGATCACTACCCGTAGCCCAGGGATATGGGCAAACAGCGCCTCGACGCTCTCGCTGTGATGTTCAGGCGAATGAATGCCCGCACCATACGGGGAGCGATAGACAAGAGGACAGGAGAGGCGGCCACGGGTGCGGTTTCGCATCCGCGCCGCCTGACAGATGATCTGCTCCATCCCGGGGAAGATAAAGCCCTGAAACTGGAACTCAGCCACCGGCTTGAGCCCCTGGGTCGCCATGCCGACCGCCACCCCGGCGATCAATCCCTCGGCCAGCGGCGTGTCGATCACCCGCTTGAAACCGAACTTGTCGCGCAGGCCCACAGTGGCGCGAAACACCCCGCCGTTGACCCCCACATCCTCGCCCAGTACCACCACATCCGGGTCGTGCTCCATCTCGTAGTGAAGGGCCATGTTGACCGCTTCCAGCAAACTGATCTCACTCATGGCCAACCTCCTGCTTCATCCCCTTGGCAATCACTCGCTCGCGCTGGGGCAGGAGTTCGGCGGGCAGGCTGGCGTAGTGATAATCGAGCATCGCCTCCGGCGGCTGGGGCGCCATCGCCTCATAACGGGCGACCGCCTGCTCTACCTCTCGGGTGGCCTCCGCCAGCAGGCTCTGCTCCTGCTCTTCATCCCACCAGCCTTTGTTGTGCATAAACTGGCGCAGCCGCTTGACCGGCTCTTTCGCCCAGGCGGCCTCGACCTCGGCCCCGTCGCGATAGCGAGTGGCATCGTCGGCCGTAGTGTGATCGCCGAGGCGATAACTGACCGCCTCGATCAGGGTCGGCCCCTTGCCGCTGCGGGCCCGTTCGACGGCAATGCGGGCAGCATCGTAGACCGCCACCACATCGTTGCCATCCACCTGCAGGCTGCGCACCCCTGCACCAATACCCTTCTGGGCCAGCGTAGGAGCGCTCGATTGCAGCTTGCGCGGCACCGAGATGGCCCACTGGTTGTTGTTGACGATGATGACCATCGGCAGGTGCCAGACACCGGCGCAGTTGAGCCCCTCCAGAAAATCCCCCTTGGAGGTGCCGCCGTCGCCGATGGTGACCACGGCAACCCGCGGTTGATTACGCAGTTTGAAAGCCGAGGCAATACCGCAGGCGTGGGTGATCTGGGTGGCGATGGGGACGCAGATGGGGAGATCTTCAGAGGGAGTCCCATCGGGTTTGAGAAAATAACTGCCCCGCTCGTCACCACCCCAATATTGCAAGTTCTTCTCCATCGGCACGCCACGCACATAGAGGGTGGGCATGTCCCGATAGTAGGGGACGTAGACATCCTGCGGCTGCATGGCCAGACCAATGCCAATCCCCACGGCTTCTGCGCCGAGATGGGAGGGAAAAGTACCGAGTTTGCCGGTTCGTTGCAGCGCAATCGCTTTTTTGTCATAGCTGCGCACCATCACCATATTGCGGTAGAAGGTGTGCAGTATCGCCTTGTCCAGCCAGGTCGGTAAGGTGGCGACCGGGCACCCTTCCGCATCGAGGTAACGAAGGAAAGGGATGTCGACATGGGTCATAACTGGCTCCTTGCCGTTGTAAGCGTCACCGATGCTGGTGACACCTAGATGTAAATACCTTGTTAAATAAAAAGCAAAGGGATTTACTCAGGTAAGACCAGTAGAAACTTCTTTAAAGTAGCGAAGGAGCTGAATTTTCGGCGATGAGTGGCAAGGTATGCCGTAAATGGTGCAACTTTGCAGCGCTGAATGCAGGATGCAAAATGTGAAAAAGGGGAGCCTTGCTCCCCCATTGAGTTACTTCAGTTAGCTGTTACTTCTTGTCAGGTGTTACTCCAACCAGCAGTTACGCCAGCCAGTGTTGCAGCTGGCGGGCCATGCCAACTGGCAGCAAGTGAGCGCGGCTTAGCAAGCGGCTGCGCCAGGGCTCGGCCAGCAAGGTCGGGCAAATTCGCATCTCCCGTCCCCGGTCAGCCACGCGCACCAACCTGTCGATAAGAGTCTCCAGCGGCGGATGCGCCGGCCAGTGAGGATAGAGGTCGGCCGTCGCGATCCCGGCCAGCTCGCACACCCGCTCCTCTTCCTCATTTCCCTTTCCATCAGCCATTGGCCAAGGGTGAAGCACCTGCAGCCAGCCCGGCCGTGCGGCCTCCAGCAACTGGCCCAGCGTCGGCTGCGCAAAGTGGGGATCCCCTGCGGCTTTGAGCAGATGGCGCGCCCCCGCCAGCACCACCACGCCGCGCGGGGGAAGTGTTAGAAGATAGTCGGCCAGCGCCTGATCCCGCCCCCTGTTGTGCTGCTGCCAGCGCTCCGGACTCATCTCCTGCCACTCGAATAAGGGCTCGCAGAGATGCACCCGCAGCCGCATATGTTCAGGGCGCGCCATATTGCTCTGGCGCAGAGCGGAAAAGAGAGCCGGAAACTCGGGGGCCATCCAGGCGGGAAAGGCACAGGAGTCGAGCCAGACCGGATAGAGTCGTGCCAGCGTCAGCGGCTCCCCCTGCCAGCTCTCCTCCCCCGCCAACCAGGCATCGAGCAAGCCTTGATGGCGGCGGTTGCCGCACTCCAGCACCAGATCGGTCATGATTCCCCAGAGTGCCGGATCGCAGAGCCAGGCGTGCTGGCGTCGGATAAAATCCGGGTGCCAGTGCGGCTCCCCCAGCCCCACCAGTTTGCCCGCCTGCAATGCTTCCCGGATGGCGGCAACCGGGGTCATGCGCCCCCCTCCTGCCGGATGTGCGGTTGTTGTCCGACCCCATCGACCCGCTCACAAATAAAAGCGCCGATCTTTGCCAGCCAGCCGGGATGCACCATCTCCTGATGCAGGCAGGGGAAGTGCTCATAGCGGATCTCCCCTTTTGTCAGCGACTCCCAACCGCGCCCATCCAGCCAGGGCTGGCGAGAGGCTGACGCCTCGATAAAGATCACCTCCCCGTGGTAGCAGTAGTCGACCGGCTGGCGGATCAGCCGGTTGTTGTGGCCCACCAGCTCAATCATGGCGCCAACCACCTGCTCGTCGAGCATGGCCAGCGCACTCCCCTCTGCCCCCAGTCGGGCCACCACGTCGTCGCGAGTAAGGGAATCGAGCGCATCGTCCGCAACCGCAATGCCTCCCATCCGCAGCAACGCATCGAGCATCCGCTGCTCGTCGGGCAGCGGCTGGGTTTGCCACTGCTGACAGGGGTAGGCATCGAGCAGCAGCACCATGGCCACCTCCTGTCCCTGCTCTTGCAGCATCGCGGCCATCCGGTGCACCAGCATGCCCCCGAGCGACCAGCCGAGCAGCCAGTAGGGCCCCTCGCTCTGTTGACGACGCAGCTCGGTCACATAGTCGAGAGCCAGCTCGTCGAAACTGGCGGGCAGCGGCGCATCCGGCTGACAGAGCGCCCGCGCCTGCAGGGCATAGACCGCCATGTCGGTCGGCAGATGGGGCACCAACGGCGCATAACACCAGCCGAGCCCGCCGGCGGGGTGGACGCAAAAGAGAGTGGGGCCCGATGTACCAGACTGCGCACCGGGCGCCCGCAGGGGCAACAGCATGGGCATTGCCTCCCGCTCGCCGCCAAGACGGCGCGCCAGCTGGGCGGGGCTCGGCGCTTCGAACAGGCTGGCCAAGGTGAGAGTCTGTCCGATTGATTCCTCAATACGCACCACCAGCTGTGCAGCCAGCAAAGAGTGGCCGCCGAGGGCAAAGAAGTTATCGTCGGCGCCGACTCGCGCCAGCCCCAGTACTTCGGCGAAGAGGCGACAGAGCCGCTCCTCCAGCAGGGTTTTTGGCAGTGACTGACCGACCGCTGACGCCATATCAGGCAGCGGCAACCCCTTGCGATCCAGCTTGCCATTGGGGGTGAGTGGCAGCTCGGCCAGGTTTACCAGGAGCCCCGGCACCATGTAGTCAGGCAAGGCAGCACCAAGGGCAGGTGTAAGCTCGGCCAGCGTCAACTCGCTACTATCTGCGGCCACCACATAGGCCACCAGACGGCGATCATCGGGGGCAAATTCGGGGGCCAGCACTACCGCCTGCGCTACCCGGGGATGGCGCAGCAGCACCTGTTCGATCTCCTCCAGTTCGATGCGTTGACCACGGATCTTCACCTGAAAATCGAGGCGCCCCAGATACTCGATGGCACCATCCTCGCGCCAGGCGGCCAGATCGCCGCTGCGATAGAGCCGTCCCGCCCCGAAGGGGTTGGCAATAAAGCGCTCGGCGGTGAGCTCGGGCTGGCCAAAGTAGCCCTCCGCCACCTGCACGCCGCCGATCCAGAGCTCCCCCGCTACACCGGGGGGCACCGGCTGCAACCAGGGGTCGAGAATGTGGATGCAGGTATTCCAGACCGGATAGCCGATGGGCACGCTGGTCACCGCCTCGTCTGCCCGGCAGGGATACCAGGTGACATCCACCGCCGCCTCGGTCGGGCCATAGAGGTTGTGCAGGGGGGCTGAAAATGTTCCATACCAGCGTTGCACCAGATCGGCGGGCAGCGCCTCGCCGGAGCAGAAGACCTGCCGCAGGGCGCGGCAACGGGCAGGCTCGGCCTGAGTGACAAAGATCTGCAGCATGGAGGGGACAAAGTGCAAGGTGGTGATCTCGGCCTGCTCAATCAGCTCGGCAAGGTAGGTGGGATCCTTGTGGCCACCCTGTTTGGCGAGCACCAGCCGCGCCCCGGTCATAAAGGGCCAGAAGAACTCCCAGATGGAGACATCGAAACCGGCCGGGGTCTTTTGCAGCACCCGATCCGCCGGGCCAATGGGATACATGTGCTGCATCCAGAGCAGCCGGTTGACGATGGCGCCATGGCTCACCACCACCCCTTTGGGCCGACCGGTCGAGCCTGAGGTGTAGATGATGTAGGCCGCATCTTCCGGCCCGGGGGCTGGCAGCTTACAAGGTGCTGTCGTTGCCAACTCTACCGCCGCCAGCTGCTCTGCCACACCGGGGGCATCGAGGCAGACAAGTGGCGCCGCCACATCGAGCGGCATCTGAAGCGTATGGCTGGTCAACACCAGCGCAGGATCGCTACTGGCGAGAATGTAGCCGATCCGCTCCGCCGGATAGTCCGGATCAACGGGCACGTAGACGGCACCCACCGCCATGATGGCCTGCTGGGCGAGAATCAGCTCGGGAGAGCGCGGGATCACCACCGCCACCCGGCAACCGGGGCCCACGCCCCTCCCTGCCAGATAGCATGCCAGCTGGCGGGTACGCTGGCGCAGCTCGGCCACACGCCAGCGCTCGGCGCCACACTCCAGCGCGATGGCGCTCTGATCTGCCGCCGCCAGCCCCTCGGCCAGCAGTGCGCTCAGGGTGGTGGTCGGCAGAGGATGGTCGGTTTGGTTCCAGCGCACCAGCTCAGCCTGCTCGCAGGGTAGCAACAGCGGCAAACGTACCGCTAGGGCCTCGTCATCCGCCTCACTCCAGGCGGCGAGATAAGCTACCAGCCGGGCCAGATGACGTTCACTCTCCTGTTGGCTGAAGCGCCCCTGATGTGCTTCGAGGGTCAGGGTCATCGCGCCTGCCTCCTCGGCAAAGTAGAAGGCGCACTCCTCCACCGGCCCCGCCGCCAGCACCTGAACCTCACCACGAACCAGGTTGTGCCCTTCACCAAAGCTGAGGGTGCGGGCAAAGGGCATCAAATTGACCTGAGGGCCAAACAGCGGCTGGCCCGGCTGACGCTGTTGCAACCACTCCTGGCGGCAGCCCTGATGGCGGCGCAGGGCGGCAAATTGCCGCTCGACCTGTGCCAGCAACTCCCCTACCCGGCTGGTGCCGCTCAGCTCGATGCGCAGGGGCACCACATTGACCTTCATGCAGGGGGTATCGGCCGCTGCTGAGCCCAGCCGCCCCATCAGCGGAATACCCAGCACTACCTCGCCAGCACCGCTCATCCGCTGCACATAGCTGGCCACTGCCGCCAGCAGCAGGCTGTAGGGGTGACAGGCAGAGCGACTCGCTCGCTCTGCCAGTACCTGCCACTGGCGGCCAGCCAGCCGCTGTTCAAGACGATATGTGGGGCCCGGCCCTTGCGCCGGACGGCGGGAGAGCGACGCAGGATTCTCCACCCCGGCCAGCTGCTGCACGAAAAAATCGCGATCCCGCGCAGCGCGCGGCGAATCCTGATAGGCCGCCTCTTCGGCCAACAACTCCTGCTGGGTCGCATAACGACAGGGGGCTGGCTGCTCGCCGATGCAAAGCGCCTCATACCAGCTCGCCACCCGCTGGCAGAGCAGGCTCAGGCCAAAGCCGTCGATGGCGATATGGTGCACGGCGATAAACCAGGCCCACCGCCCCTCGCCAAGGCGATAGAGGGTGGTGGCAAACAGCGGCCCCCCGGCCAGATTGAAGGGGACGGCCAGCTGCACACGCATCTCGGCCTGCGCGGCTGCAAGCGGGTCGGCTTCGCTGCGCAGATCCCGCTCTGCCAGCTGCCAGCAGGCGGGGTTGGCCATCATCTGCGGGCCATCCGCAGTGGCCACAAAGGCGCAGTGCAGACCGGGGATTTCGTCGATGGTCTGGCGCACCGCACGGGTGAAGTGATGGGGAGCCAGCGCCCCCTCCAGCAGCCAGTACTCACCGGTATTGCAGGAGGGGCTCTGTGGATATTTGTGCTGGGCAAACCAGATGCCCGCCTGAGCAGTGGTAAGTGGCCAGCGTGGGTGCTCACCACGCTGATGGGTGGCGCGCATCGCCATTGTCTGTTCCATGGGAATGTCCTTGCGCAAACATCGAGCGAGCAGTGGCTTGCCCCTGCCCGCATGGCTGAAAAGCGAGGAGGCCAGGCCTCCTCCATAAAGTAGAGTGTCACGCCTGCCAGATCGGCAGCGCGCGGGCTAGACCCCCAGAGTGGCACCGCCATCGACCACCAGATCCTGCAGGGTGATATGGCTGGCGGCATCGGAGGCGAGAAACAGCACGCAGGCGGCAACCTCGTCGGGGGTCCCAAGTTTGCCAAGGGGGATCCCCAGCTTGAACTGCCCGGGCAGGCCCGCGATGGTGCGTAGCTCTCCTTCCTGCTGCTCCGCCTCCCCCTCCTGCCACATGCCGTACAGCATCGGGGTTCGGGTCGAGCCCGGCGACACCAGATTGCAGCGCACCCCATAGGGGGCAAGTTCCAGCCCTGCCGTTTGAGTGAGGCTGGTCAGCGCCGCCTTGGAGGCACCATAGATGCCCATCCCCACTCGCGGCACCCGACCGGCATTGGAGGAGACATTGACGATGGTGCCCCTGCGCCGTCCCTGAAACCAGGGGGTCAGGGCCCGCATCAGGTAGAAGGGGGCGAAGGTGTTGATGGCGAAGGTGTGCTGCAAGAGGGCGTCATCCACCTCATCGATCCTGCCGGTCGCCAGTACGCCCGCGACATTGACCAGCACATCGGGCCCCAGCCCCTCGTCGAGCAGCTGTTCGCAGCAGCGGGTCAAGGCCTCGCTGTCGCTGACATCGATCACCACCCTCTTCACGTTGCCGGGCAGTGCCTCGGCCAGTTGCAGATCGAACGCCACCACGCTGGCCCCCGCCTCGGCAAAGGTGCGCGCCACCGCATGGCCAATTCCCTGCGCTGCTCCGGTCACCCAGACGATTCTGCCTTGCCACTCGCTCATGGGGTGCACTCCGGTTCGCTGACGTGATCTTCGTTGGCCTGATAAGCCGTGGCCTGACTGACATTAAGCTGACGGGAGAGGAGCGCCCACCAATGGGCCAGGGTCGGCGTGCGGGCCAGCTCGGCCAGCTCCACCACCAGCCCCTGCTGACGCCACTCCTCCACCAGCCCCATCACAGCCAGCGAGTCGAGACCGTAGTCGAGCAGGTTGTCATCCTCGGTGGGCTGCTCCTGCTGCATCTCGGCAGGCAACCGTGCCAACACCTGAGCCCGTAGCGATTCGCGAGTCAGGGGGCGTTTGCTGGCCGCCATCACCTCGGCCACGGTAATCACCCGACCTGCATTGCGGCTGACGTAGGATAGCGCCAGCAGATGATCCTCGCGGGAGAAGTCGGCGATGGCATCTGCCACCAGGAAGGGGCGGATATCGCGCATAAAGGCATCGACCGCCGTCTGCATCACCCCGATATGGCCGTAGATGCCGCAGATCACCAGCTGATCCCGCCCCCATTCGGCCATCAGCTCGGCCAGCGGTGAGCGGCAAAAAGCGCTGTAGCGCCACTTGGTCAGCACCGTATCCTGCGGCTCGGGCGCCAGCGCAGGAACGATTGGTTGGCGCTCCGGCGCTCGGGTCAACCCCGGCCCCCACATGTCGTTGAGCAGCGCCCGATCGGCCTGACTCTGCTCGGCGGGCTGGGCGGTATAGACCACCGGCATGCCAAGAGCTCGCGCCTGACGGATCAGGGTGGCGATATGGTCGATAACCTGATTGATCAGCGGATTGTCCGGCCCGTAGAAGTCGACGAAATAGTGCTGCATATCGTGGACCAGCAAGGCGGCACGGCCCGGTTCGAAGGGCCAGTTCACCCGCCCGGTTGGCAGCTCCTCGGCGGTAGGCAGCGGATAGGCGGCGAGGGATTGAATGGTCATGCACACTCCTTGGCGAGCTGCTCGCGCAGCGTCTGTTTGTCTATCTTGCCGACCGGGGTGTGAGGCAGTTTATACACCAGCACCAGGCGATCGGGTAGTTTGTAATCGGCCACCCCCTGCTCGCGCAGGAAACGGCGCAAACGGGGCAGATTGAGGGGCTCGCGGCACATCAAAAAGGCGCAGCTGCGCTCCCCGAGCATGGGATCCGGCATGGCGACCAGCGCCGCCTGCCGCACCTCCGGGTGGGTCAGCAACAGCTCTTCAATTTCGAGGGCGTCGATCTTCTCCCCACCTCGGTTGATCTGATCCTTGTTGCGCCCCACCACCATCAGATGACCGCCGGGCAAGCGGCAGACCAGATCGCCGGTGCAGTAGAAACCGTCCCGGTCAAAAGCCCGCTGATTGTGGGCATCGGCCTGGAAGTAGCCGCGAAAGGTGTAGGGGCCACGCGTCCAGAGCTCGCCGCACTCACCATCGGGCAAGGGGCGTCCGTCGCTATCCCGCACCTCCACCTCGTCGCCCGGGCTCATCGGGCGGCCCTGGGTATTGACGATGTGCCACTGGTCATCCTCGATGCGGGTGTAGTTGACCAGCCCCTCGGCCATGCCAAACACCTGCTGCAAGCGGCAATCAAGGCGGCTCGCTACCGCATCGGCATGAGCCGGGCTGAGGCGCGCGCCCCCCACCTGCACACACTCCAGAGAGGTCTGCGGATAGTGGCTGGCCGCCTCCAGCCAGAGCGCCAGAGCCGGTGGCACCAGTGCCGCCCAGTTGACCTGATGGCGCTGCACCAGCGGCAGACAGGTTGCGGCGGAAGGGTCCTTTGCCAGCACCACGCAGCCACTGGCATAAAACACCCCGAGTGCCCCGGGGGAGCTCAGGGGAAAGTTGTGGGGCGCTGGCAGAGCGCATAGATAGATCACCCGCTCATCCCAACCGCACACCGCCACGCTCTGGCGCACGCTGTAGCCATAGTCATCGTGGGTACGGGGGATCAGTTTGGGGGTGCCGGTGCTGCCGCCGGAGAGCTGGAAAAAAGCGACTTGATCAGCCGGGGTAGGAGTTGGCGCGATAGCCGTCAGCGGCGAACCATCAGCACGGGCTATCGGGTCAGGCTGACACCATGCAAATCCTGACTGAAGATCGGAGCCTTCTACCTGCTCGAACAGCAGTGTCTGGCAAGAAGGCGATACCCGCTCACCAAGGACCGCCAAGCTCCCCGCTTCACCGGCAAAGCCGGGATGGGAGGGGGTGAGTACCAGCAAGGCGGGCTCAATCTGGCGGGCAAAGGCCACCAGCTCGCGCCGCTGATGGCTGTAGAGGGCATGCACCGCCACCACGCCGCAGCGGATCAGGGCAAACCAGCAGATATAGAACTCGGCGCAGTTGGGCAACTGCACCAGCGCGGTATCTCCGTGGCCCAGCCCGTGCGCGGCCAGCCGCGCCGCCAGCGCATCAACCTCACGCTTTAACTGGCCATAACTGAGGGTTCGCTCGCCGCAGATCAGGGCCGTGCGCTCGGGATAACGTTCGGCGGAGTCATCGAACAGGGCGGTGAGCGGTTGTCCGCGCCACCAACCTTGTGCCCGGTAGTGGGCAGCCAGCTCGGCGGGCCAGGGGGTAAAGGGTACCAGCGGCTTCATGCAGTTACCTCCGGCTCCCGGCTTTCGAGGCCGAAGGCACGCAACATGGTGCCGAGCTTGGCGGCAGTCTCCTGCCACTCCGCTTCCGGCGAAGAGCCCACCACTACCCCGGCGCCGGCATAGAGCCGCAGCTGCTTGCCGGCCAGCACGCCACAGCGAATGGTGACCACCCACTCGCCATTGCCATCGGCATCCATCCAGCCGACAGCGCCACAGTAGAAACGGCGATCGTACCCCTCAAGCCGGGCGATGGCCTGACGCGCTGCCGAGAGCGGCGTTCCGCACACCGCCGGTGTCGGGTGCAGTGCCAGCGCCAGAGCCAACACGGGAGAGGGTTCATGGAGCCGCCCGGCGATACGGGTCGAGAGGTGCCACATGGTAGGAGTGGCGATCACCTGCGGCTCCGTGGGGACATCCAGCTCGCGGCAGAAGGGAGAGAGGGCCGCAGCGACTGCATCGGCCACCAACGCATGTTCATAGCGATCCTTCTGCGCACCCAGCAGTTCGGCACTGGCCGCCTGTTGATCGGAAAACGCGTGGCGCGGACGGGAGCCCGCCAGCGGATTGCTCACCACCGCCATCTCGCTGCGCGATACCAGCAGCTCGGGGCTCGCGCCAAGCAGGGTCTCCTCCTCCGGCAACGGGATCTGGAACACATAGGCCCCCGGATTCTGGGCTAGCAGAGAGCCATAGGCGTGTGCGGGTGAGGTCTGCTCTGCGCTCTGCACGTCGATGGCGCGTGACAGCACCACCTTCTCAAGCTGGCCCTCACTGAACTGCTGCAGCGCTGCCCGCACCGCCCCCTGATAGTGGGCAGCGCCCGTTACTTCGCTCACCTCGCCATGGAGCTGGCAACAACGGGCGGGCAACATCGCATCCCTTGCGACCCACTGCGATTGCGCCGGGATCACCAAATGCCAGGGGGATTGGGTATCAAACGGAATGGCGCCGATGGCGATGGGATTGGCCATCCCCTGCTGGCGCAACTGACGCAGATGGGCGAGCAGCTTCTCCGGCGGGATGCCGATAAAACTGTCGTGGATACCGGAAGCAACCAGAACCCTGTCACCGCTGGCAAAACAGCACGCTTTATCCAGCCCGGCAGTTGCTGCGGGCCACTCTCCTTCCAGTGCATGGTCACACATGACGGTGCTACTCCTTGGAATGAATCACAGCCTGACACGACTTAAAGTGAGTCATTTGACTCACCAGATATCAGGGTGAACGGCATCCTAACAAGGAGCGAAAAAACGATCAATACAAATGAGAATCAATTTCATTAACTTCTTTTTAGTCAAAAGAAGGTGACGAACGAAACTGAACTTCGCCGATAAAAAAGAGTTGCGATCGGAGCAAATTCAACTTGATAATGATAACGCTTATCATTTGAATGTTATGGAAGATGTAAATAATGAAATCCTCAACCTCCCGTTTTATTGCTCCCAGCCTGCTGGCCACCACCATCGTCACTCTGCTGACCCAGCAAGCCATCGCCGCCAGCAACGCCCCTCAAGCCGATGAGGTGATCACCGTCACCACCACGGCGCACAATACCCGCTCGGCACCGGCCTCCATCTCTGTCATCACGGCCGAACAGATCGCCGCCGCGCCCGTCAATGACCTTGCCGACCTGCTGCGCCACGAAGTGGGCATTCAGGCTGAAGCTGACACCAATGGCCGCAGCGATATCGGCATTCGCGGCATGTCCGGCAAGTACACCCTGGTACTGGTGGATGGCAAACGCCTCTCCTCCTCCAATGCCCTGTGGCGCGGCGGCAACTTCGACAACACTCCCGTGCCCCTTGGCATGATCCAGCGGGTCGAGGTGATCCGTGGCCCCATGTCGGCACTTTATGGCTCCGATGCCATCGGTGGTGTCATCAACATCATCACCAAGCAGCCGGGCAAAACCTGGCAAGGGGCGGCCGATGCCGACTTCAAAGCCATCGAGGGCAAGGATGGCGGCGATCAGCACAGAACCAACCTGGGCTTTACCGGCCCGCTGACCGACAACCTGCTGATCCGGATGAACGGCGAGGTGTATGACCGTCAAGCCTGGACCCCCACCGAAGCTGCTGACGGTATCCCCCTTATCGAAGCAAAGCAGACCCGCAACTTCGCCTCTACCCTGAGCTGGCTGGTGGATGAGCAACAACGCTTCGAGCTGGATTACCTCTACAACCAGGATGAGCGGCCTCTCGATATCTTCCGCAAAACAGGCAACAAGGTGCACAGCCGCCAGCAGCAAAACGATCGCAACCTGTTTGGTCTGACCCACAAGGGGAACTGGAGCTGGGGTGACACCACCGTCATGGCCAACTACGAGACTTCCCAGATCGACGACTTCAACACCAGCTACTCTGCCCCACAGCAGCGGGAGCTGGAAGAGAACACCTTGACCCTCAAGGGCTATACCAACCTGGCGCTGGCCAACCACTACCTGACCCTGGGTGGTGAATATCTGGATCGGGAGCTGGTGGATGCGGTGAGCTACAAGGATATCGGCGGCAAAGAGAGTCACTCTCAGGAGGCACTGTTCGCCCAGGATGAAATTGGCCTGACCGACAGCCTGACCTTCACCCTGGGCGGCCGTTACGATCACCACGAGATCTACGGCAGCCACTTCACCCCGCGCGGCTATCTGGTCTATGAGATGAACGATGTGGTGACAGTGAAAGGCGGTGTCAGCCAGGCCTTCAAGGCACCGGCACCACACCAGTACTCCAACGGTTACAGCATCGAGAGCTGCGGCGGCAGCTGCCGCATCTATGGCAGTGACAAGGTCAAGCCTGAAACCAGCACCAACTACGAGCTGGGTGTCATCGCAGGAGAAGGGATCTGGGAGACCAGCGCCACCCTGTTCTACTCCGACATCGACGACATGCTCACCTTCAAACAGCTGCCGAACTCCACTGACCGCACTTGGTACAACCTGGAGAAAGCCACCACCAAGGGGCTGGAGCTGACCGGCAAGCTCGATCTCACTGACAGTATCAACCTTGGCGCCAACTACACCTACCTCAAGGCTGAAGGCGATCAGGGTCAGGCTCTGCCCGAGCGGCCGGAGCACAAGGCCAATGCCAAGATCACCTGGCAGGCCACCGAGCGGGTCAATGCCTTTGTCGGCACCACCTACACCGGCACCCAGTTTGCCGAGCAGACCGTCAACAAGGTTGTCGTACTGCACAAGCTGCCCAGCTATCAGACCTTCGATCTCGGCACCGGCTTCAAGGTCACCGAGAACTTTGACCTGCGACTGGGGATCAACAACCTGACCGACGTGCGCCTGCAAGAGAAAGATACTGTCTTCCAGAACGTGGAACCGGGTCGCAGCTACTACGTCAGCGGCTCAGCCCGCTTCTAAGGTAGCCAAGGTCGATATAACAGAGCGCGGGCCCATGCCCGTGCTCTGTTAACCAAGAGAATAAGGGGAAGATCCCCACTGGACAGCAAAGAGCATGCAGATTTCCATTTTCATCAGGATCGCTCATGTTCACCTCACTTCTGAATGCTTCACCCCTTGCCACCCTGCCCACCCCTGACGAGATGTTAAAGGCCAGACCCTATCCAGCACGGCTCGCTCGCCAGATCGCTCGCAGCCGCCAGCAAGCCCGCCATATTCTGCAGGGAGAGGATGATCGCCTACTGCTGGTGATCGGCCCCTGCTCCATTCACGATCCGGCAGCCGCCCGCGACTATGGTGGCCGGCTCGCTGAACTGCAGGGCCAATACGGGGAGCAGCTGCAACTGGTGATGCGCACCTATTTCGAAAAGCCGCGCACGACGCTCGGCTGGAAAGGATTTATCTTCGATCCCGACCTCGATGGCAGCGATCAACTGGAAAAGGGCCTATCCCAGGCTCGGGAGTTACTGTTGGCACTTGGACAGGAAGGGCTCGCCTGTGCCACCGAATTTCTCGATCTCACCAGCATGCTCTATCTGGGGGATCTCATCAGCTGGGGTGCCATCGGCGCCCGCACCACCGAATCCCAGCTCCACCGCCAACTGGCCTCGGCCCTTCCCTGCCCCATCGGTTTTAAAAACGGTACAGACGGCAATATCCGGATCGCGGTCGAGGCGATCCTCGCCAGCCGGGCAGCCCACCTCTATACCCAACCTTCAGGTGATGGCCAGCTGGCACTGGTGCGCAGCCATGGCAACCCCAACTGCCACCTGATCCTGCGCGGTGGCCGCCAGCCAAACTATCAGTGCAGTCATGTGGCAGAGGCTGGCGAGCTGCTGCGCCAGCATCATCTCTCCCCTCGCCTGATGATCGATTGCAGCCACGGCAATAGCCAGAAACAACATGCCCGCCAGCTGCTGGTTGCCCGTGACATTGCCGACCAGCTGGGTGCTGGTAGCCATGCCATCGCCGCCATCATGGTGGAAAGTTTTATCTGCGAAGGGCGTCAAGAGATTGACAGCAAACCGCTGCGCTACGGCCAGTCGATCACCGATAGCTGCATCGGCTGGGAACAGACAAGGCAGCTGCTCGATATGGTGGCAGAAGGGGTGGAGGCGCGCCGTCAGCAGCGGATCGCCCTGGCGGGATAAATGGCGGATTATTCAGATAACGCAGAAAACAGTGTGGCCCCGATGGGGCCACACTGTTGTTCGCTGTTTGACACTCGTCAGGCGACTGACTCCCGCTCCACCAGCTGGGCTTCAAACTTGAGCGCCAGGCCGTCCACCGGCTTGTGATCGAGCAGACGCAGCGCCAGCTCGGCGGCGCGGCTGCCCATCTCCTCGATGGGGTAGCGCACCGTGGTGAGCTTGGGATAGATGTAGCGGGCGTAGGGGATATCGTCGAACCCCACCACCGATACCTGCTGCGGGATCTTGTAACCCCGCTCCAGCAGGCAAGAGATAGCCCCCGCCACCATGCCGTCGTTGAAACCGAGCACGGCCGTGAACTCGACACCACGGGCCAGCAATTCACTCATCGCCACATATCCGCCATTTTCGTCGGCATAGGCGCGGCTGACGAGAGCAGGCTCAAAGGCGATCCCGGCTCTCGCCAGAGTCTGGGTGTAACCGGCCATCCGCTGCTGACCATCGACAAACTCTTCATCATCGGAGGTGATAAAAGCGATGTTGCGATGACCGGCATCCAGCAAGTGCTGGCACGCGGTGGTGATCCCCGCCTGGTTATCGAGCCAGACGCAGCGATCTTCCGCGCCCGGCACCTGACGGTTGATAAACACGATGGGGGTAGAGCCTGCCGCCAGCTCGCTCAGCTCCTCGTCCGGGAGCGCCTTGCTGTGGAGGATCAGCGCATCGCACTGTCGCTGCAGCAGCGCCTGAATGGCGTGACGCTCGCGCGCGATATCGTGGTTGCCAGACATGACGATGGTGAACTTGTTGGCCTGATCGACCATGGTTTCGATGCCACGCATCATCTGGGCAAAGAAGGGGCCGCCGCAGAGGTCGCCAACCAGCACGCCAATGCAGTTGGAACGCTTGCTGACCAGTGCCTGGGCAAAACTGTTGGGTCGAAAATTCAGTTCCTTCATGGCCGCCAGTACGGCCTCACGCTTTTCCGGTGCTACCTGTGCAGTGTTGTTGATAACCCGCGACACGGTGGAGATAGACACATTTGCCAGCTGAGAAACGTCTTTAATCGTTGCCACTATCCATTCCTTTATTGTGGGGGAACCTGTCGGTGCCGACGCCCGAGTATACCCTGCGGCCTGATGCAATTCCCGGAGCCAGGTCACCAGGCATGTTTCCTTTGGTAACAAAACCTTACCCGATGATACCCGGCAGCAGGGAAATTTGAAAACAGGGGCCGGCTGGCGGCCCCCGACTCAATAGGCGTGATTGAGCTCCCGCTCTGACATGAAGCGCAGCGGCTGCTGCAGCTTGTGCTGATAGATGAGATCGAACGACAACACGTTTTGCACGTAGTTGCGGGTCTCCTTGTAGGGGATGCTCTCGACCCACACGTCCATCGGCTTGTTGTCACTCTGCTCTCGCCAGCGTTTTACCCGTCCTGGCCCGGCGTTGTAGGCGGCCGCCGCCAGGATCCGGTTACCATCATAGACATCCAGCAAGCGCTTGAGATAGGCGCTCCCCAGACGAATATTCATCGTCGGATCAAACAGTTGCTGCTCGTTGCGATAGGGCACCCCCAGCTTGCCGGCAGTCTCTTTGGCAGTAGCAGGCATCAGTTGCATCAGACCGCGCGCCCCCACCGGCGACTGGGCCAACGGATAGAGGGCACTCTCCTGACGGGAGATGGCATAGAGCAAACTGGTGTTCATGGTGCGCTCTTGCGCCATCAGGGAGAAGGTGCGTTTGAGCGGCAGCGGGAAGCGCAGGTCGAGGGCATCCCACGCCTCGGCGCGAATGCTGGCGAGAATGGCCAGCTCGTGCCAGCCCTGATTGAGGGCGATATGACCAAACTCGATGCGCTGGGCCACCGGATTGCGATCCATGTTGTGGATCCACTCCGAACGGGCCGCCGCAATCTCGTTCATCGAGAGCAATTCGCGCACCCGCAACAGGAAGGGCCAGCGCTGACTGGCCGTGCGCCAGTCCGGTACATGCTTGACGCTCTGGTTCTTGATGCGATAAGGCACCCCGGTGCGCTGGGCGGCCATAAAGCCGTAGAAACCGCGCAGGTTGGCGGTCTCCAGATAGAGATCCCGCGCCGGTTTTTGCTGCCCCTGCACTTCAAGGGAGCGCGCCATCCAGTAGCGCCAGCGATCCTCTTTCTGACGGGCCATCGGCATCATCTTCACCCAGCCGGAGAGGCCACGCCAATCCTGTTCCCAAATCGCAAGACGTGCCCGCAGCTCGGTGATATCGGGATCCGCCAGCTTTTTCACCGTGCTGTCGACCCAACTGCGCTGGGCAATGGAGCGATCCAGCAGCAGGCGGCGGGCAATCGCACGCTCTACCGGTTTCACCTCGGCCTGGGTCAGGCCGAAACGGCTGCGAAACAGCGCAAGCTGGCGCAGCACCGACTCCGGCTCCTGATTGGCATAGCGGGTCAAACCGAGGGAGAGCAGCTTGCGGGAATAGGGGTTGCTGCTGAAATAGGCCGGGTTCATCGCCTTGGCGGGCTGCTCGAACAGGGTCACCATCTGATCGCCATAGCTCTGCAAGCCGCTACCCAGGGTCGCGCCAAGGTGGCGGATCAGATTGGGGTTTTCCGCCTCGAACGCCAGCGTCATCCGCTGCCAGATCTTCTCCTGGGTACGCTGACCGGATGCCTGCCACAGCTGGAACAGCGGGGAGCAGGCATCGGGGCGCGATTGACCACTCATCCAGATCTTGCCCGCCCCCTGCAACGCCTCTTTCGGCTTGCCGGTGTAATAGAGCGCCTGATAATGCATGCAGAGTAAATCGGTGGAGCTCGGCTTGGCCGGATAGAAGCGCAGGAACTGCGACCACTGCTGGCTCTGGGCCAGATAGGTCAGATAGCTGCGCTCCAGCCGGTTGGACTGGGGGGTATCCCCATGCTGGCGGATAAAGCGGGTCACATCGTTGTAATCGGCTGCCCCCGGACGAAAGGCGAGCTGATAGTAATCGAGGTAAGGGAGCAGGGGGTAATGGGTCAAACGGGCACGAATTTGCTGGAAACGGGCCTGATCATTGGCCCGTACGGCGTCATACGCCTGACGGTAGAGCGTCTGGTCGGCAGTCTGCGCCATCAGGGTCGGCACAAACAGCGCCGACAAAACAATTCCCCATACAGCTTTCACTGAACATCTCCATTGAGGGCAATACACCGCCCGGTGGCGGTGGGTCTACTGCCTCTCATTCTACCCGTTGCCGGGCAGCGCTACAGCGGGGAGCAGGGACTATTTTTCTGCCTCACTCAGCTGTATTTCGCGCAGTTGCTCCGGTCTGGTCAGCCGCTGTACATATTTCTCCAGATAGGGCACCGGCAGCGGCTTGGAGGCGAGATAGCCCTGATAGAAACTGCACCCCTGCGCCTTGAGAAACTCCAGTTGCTGACGGGACTCCACCCCTTCCGCCGTGACGTTGAACCCCATATGTCGCGCCATGGCGATCACCGCCTCGACGATGGCCATGTTGTCACCATCTTTCGGGATGTCCTGAATGAATGAGCGGTCGATCTTGAGCTCATCGGCAGGCAGCCGCTTGAGGTAGCTCAGGGAGGAGTAACCGGCGCCAAAATCGTCGATGGCAAAGCTGATGCCGAGCTCCTTGAGCTCGGTCATCTTGCTGATGGTGTCCTCGGCATGGCCCAGCACCACGGACTCGGTGATCTCCAGATTGAGGCAGGCCGGATCCATGCCGGTTTGCGCCAACACATCGTGGATCCGCTCGACAAAATCAGTGGCATGGAACTGCTTGGCACTGACGTTGACCGAGATCTGCGGAATGTGGATGCCGTTCTCCTCCCACAGCACATACTGGGCGCACGCCTCGTGCAGCACCCAGTTGCCGATATCGACAATCAGATCGGTCTCCTCGGCGATGGGGATAAATTCTGCCGGCGAGACCAGCGAGCGACCGGCCGGCTGCCAGCGAATGAGCGCCTCGACACCAATGATATCGCCGCCATCGACCATATGCTGGGGCTGATAGTAGAGGGTCAGCTCTTGCTGGCTGAGGGCGTTACGCAGCTCGTTGTGAATGAGCAGACGGCGATCCGCCTGCTGCTGCATCGAGGCATCGAAGAAGCGACGGGTCTTGCGGCCAGCGGACTTGGCCTGATACATGGCGGTATCCGCCTGCTTGAGCAGATCATCAACCCCCTGCTCCCGATCCGGAAACAGGGTAATGCCGACACTGGCGCCGATGTGCAGCACCTGCCCCACATAGGTATAAGGAGCGGCAATCTCGGTGATGAGCCGCTCGGCAATGATATCGGCCTGCATCTCCGCCTGGGGCGGGCTGGCCGAGAGCGATGGCAGCAGCAACACAAACTCGTCACCGCCGAGGCGGGCCAGACAATCCCCCTGTCTCACCAACCGTTTGAGACGGGCGGCGACCTCTTTGAGCAACCAGTCACCGGTGGCGTGGCCGAGGGAGTCGTTAATGGTCTTGAAGTGATCGAGATCGATAAAGAGCAGCGCGCCAATCAAGCCATCGCGGGTCGCCTCGTTGAAGGTCTGCACCAGGGTCTCATGCAACTGACGGCGATTGGGCAATCCGGTCAGCTCGTCGTAATAGGCGAGATCCTGAATGCGTCGCTCGGCCGCCTTGCGCTCGGAAATATCTTCAAAACAGATGACAAAGTGGCTGATCACCCCTTTTTCATCCTGCACCGGTGTCACTATCTCCCACTGGGGATAGGTGTGACCATCGACATGGCGACGCTGGGTCTCCCCCTGCCAGCGGCTGAGGGTATTGAGCTCGTAGCCGAGCCCCCCCAGATTTGGCCAGAGATCCTCTTCCAGATGCAGGCCCAGCACCGATTGGCTGTCGAAGCCGGTGATCTGGCTGAAGGCGTTGTTGACCCGCAAGATCTTGAACCCCGGATCCGTGATGATGATCCCTTCGTGGGTCTCGAATGCAACGGCAGAGAGCCGCATCTGGGCATCTGATTGCAATCGCTCCAGCTCGGCCACCATCCGTACCGAGAAGGTATTGAGCACCGAGGTGAGATTGCTGGTATCTGCCGGGGCCGAATAGAGCAGCGCCAGATGGCCCAGAAGTTGGCCTCTGGCATCAAACAGCGGCTGACCATAATAAGTCTGCCCGGCCGCCAGCCAGGGTTGATACTCCTGCGACTCGTCGATCACCTCGAAACAGATGGCCCCTTGCTTGTAGAGCTCCTGACAGGGGGATCCCGCCAGCGGATAATCCTTCTGCGCCAGCCCGTCGGCGGCCAGCACTTTGACCCGGTCGGCACCGCACAACTCACCCACCCAGACCGCATCCACCTTGAGGATATGGGCCAACTGGCTGACCAGGGTATTGAAGAAATCGAGCCCGGTGCGGGCAGAAAGCGCCTGCGCCAACTGGGTGAGCAGGGTGGTTTGCAGCAACGGCAAAGAGAGATTGAGGGAGGAGACCGCACTGTTGGCGGTATCAAGAGGGGCCAGCCAGCCACAGCAGATCTGCTGGGTGGGCACAAACTGGCCGCTCCAGAGCACATGGTTGAGCTGCCCCTGATCATCTTTCAGATGACCGATGAACTGTTCAGGCAGATGTGATTCATGAAGCCGGACGAGAAAGTCGGCAAAGCCTGCCTCATCTTCCGGTAACAGGCGAGCGGCCCAGGGATGATTGCCCTCCCCTTGCCACTGCTGGTAGGCCCCCTGATCAGAGAGACTCCACTGATCATGTTGCCGATCGAAAAACCACATGACTTGCGTGGCCTGCTGCTTCATTTACCACTCCAACACAACAACCAACCACGTTTGATGTCCAATCAGGCATAGCAACGCCCCCTGCATCCGCTCATCAGATCAGAGGTTGCGAGGGAAGAGTACAAACATGCGATATCAAGCAGTGGAAACCGGACATGAGGTCGACACGAAGTGCTGCCAAGAAGGGACAGAAACGATCCTATTCCCGTCATACTGCCTGCCAGTTTCATGGAGCTCAAGCTGTTTTTGGCACGAAACCGGAAAAGATCACAATTTATAAGTTGCTGAATAGCCAAGGGAAGGTTATGTGACATGGATCACATTTCAATCTTTACCAATGAGTAATCTGAAGGTGAAGACACAAGCAAGACGACCCGAAGGGGGCCAATATGAAAATCGAAATTACCAGCAAAATCATCGACATCACCCCGGCTATCCGCGAGCGCATCGAATCCCGTTTTGAAAAGCTCGAACGTCTTCAGGTGCCTCTCATCACACCCCATGTGATTGTTTCCAAAGAGCGTCTGATGTTCACTGTCGAAGCCAGTGCTGGCATCCCCAACGGCAAACTGTTTGCCCAGGCAGAGCATGAGGATCTCTACGCCGCCATCAACGAACTGGGGCAAAAACTGGAGCGCCAACTCAACCGTCACACCGAAAAGCCGATTGCCCGTCGTGCCAACGCTGCGCTCAAAGAGCAGCCGCAACCGGATGAAGCTGACGCTTGATAGCATGCCGCAAGGCTAAAAATTCTAAAGAGCATAAAGGCGGGGTCACCCGCCTTTTTGTTGCCTGTGATTTGCCGACAAGCATCGCGTTACACCAGTGAACAGGCGCCATCAACTGAGCCACTGCAACCGGGTATCCACCCCCTCTTGCAAACGATCGAGGATCGGCAGCAATACCAGCGGATCCTCCTGCCTCGGCACATCGGCCAGCTTTCCTTGCAACCGCTCCCGCGCCAGCGGCGACAGGTTGTCGTAGACAGCCTCATCCAGCAGCGGCTGTTTGACCGCAAGCGGCGGCATTTGCAGCGCCAGCCAGAGCCGCACATCCACCATGCTTCCCCCCTGTTGCAGCCGCTCATTGATGGCACTGCAATCACTCCCCGCCCCTTCAGCCACCAGCACCTCTGCCGGTCTCAGGTCAAAGTGCAGACGCCAGTCACGGCTCTGGGGAGTGGCCGCCGGTTTGGCATCAAACCAGGGCTGCTCCTCCACCGCATCAGTCAGCAGGGCCAGATGCAACCGGAAATCCGCCCGATCCCCATGCTGCAGGTCGCGGTTGAGGCGCTGCCCCAACTGGCCCTCATCTACGAGCAGGTGATTACGGATTGAACTGGGCAGCATGAGATAACTCTCGAAAATGGCGATTTCACTGGTTATCGGCCACAAATCCAATTCTTTTAATGGAAAAATCCTGCTTGGGGGTTCACAAAACCGGAAGATCTGTTAGTATGCGCCTCGTACTTGTGGAGGGGTTCCCGAGCGGCCAAAGAGATCAGAGTGTAAATCTGACGGCTCTGCCTTCGAAGGTTCGAATCCTTCTCCCTCCACCATTTCAAGTGCGACAATTTGAAAGCAATACCCCGTGGAGGGGTTCCCGAGCGGCCAAAGGGATCAGACTGTAAATCTGACGGCTCTGCCTTCGAAGGTTCGAATCCTTCTCCCTCCACCATCATTCAGAAAGCCCGGCCTAGCGCCGGGTTTTCGCATTTCTGGTCTGCCCAATCCGTTATTCCTCTGCACACCAGTCCCTTATCGCCGTTTGCCTGCTGCCGATCGCGCAATAAAAAACGGGAGGCCTGCGCCTCCCGTTTACGTTCATATCAGCCCAGTTACGGGATGAAGCGTTACAGGGTGAAGCGATAGAAGATATCAACCGCCTGAGCCACCCCGCTCATCGCCTGCAGATAGAGCCGTGGCAATACCTCGTAGCGCAGCTTGAATTCGGCGATGGGGCTGAAAACCCCGACCCCGTACTGGAACTGCAAGCCCGGCAGCAGATAGGCCGACAAAGTCACCTGGGTGTTGTCGCCACTGCCCGCGGTATCGAGGGAGACATCGCTCATCCCGAGCGACTCGCCGATGCTCGACACCACGCCATTGGCCTGATTGACCGCACCGGCCACCAGCAGACCGTTGAAACCGCCATCTTCTCCGTTGGTTTGCAGCCCTTTGCCCCGCAGCAGATAGGAAAGCTGCTCTGACTGCGCCATCTGCGGCTCGGAGTAGACGGTGATCTCCGGCTTGCTGGCAGGGCCGGTCACCCGCACCCCGACCGTCACCTGACCCTCGATGGTATCGGGATCCCGGTTGGCTTCGATGTTGAGGAACGGCCGATCCAGCGGACCGGAGAAGAGGATCCGCCCCTCCTTGATGATGAGGTTCTGACCATAGGCCTTGAAGCGGCCGTTGGTCAGCACCAGCTGGCCGTTGCCTGCCAGCGGTTTCTCGGGATCCTGACGGATATTGAGACCACCGGAGACATCGGTCTTCAGCCCCATGGCATCAAGCTTCACATCGTTGCCAAGGCGGATCGCCACCTTCATCGCCAGCGGCAGGCTGGCCTGCTTGGGAGCCGGTGGCAGATCGTCATAGACCACAGTCACATCATCGGAGACCGCCACTGCCGAATCCGGCAAGCTCTTGACCAGAATGCGCGCCCAGGGAATATCCACCTGACCGGTAATCCGGGTCTCCTCCCCCAGCGACACCGCGATATCGGGAGAGACTCTGACCCGGCCCATGCCCGGATATTGCGCCTCCAGATCCTTACCCTGAATGGTGAGGCTGCCGCTGACCGGCATCTTGGCCCAACTGAGCCAGCCGCCCAACGCCAGCGGCCCCTTGCCCACCAGCATGGAGCCATCGAGCTCGGCGCGGTTGCCCTCGATCTTGAGGCGGGTCACCAGCTTGGTCAGGGTGACCATGTCGGAGTGGGTCTGCACTTCACCGTCACGCAGGTTGAGCTGGCCAAACAGCAGGGGCGCCGCCAGCGTGCCGTCGAAGCGGGCATCGGCGGAGATGATCCCTTGCAGGGAGCGCACCTCAGGGATGAGCGGCGCGAAGGTATTGAGCTTGAGATCGTCAAACTTGAGCTGACCACCGAGCAGACCGCGACCGGCGGGCTCCTTGATCAGCAGATCGGTATCGATATTGCCGATCTGTTTGGAGGCAAAATCGAGGCGAATAGCCGCCTGCTGCCGCTCGAAATCCAGGGCCAGGGCCAGCTGCTGATAGTCGGTCTTGAGGCCATCGGCCACAAAAGTGCCCGGAGTGGTGCGCACCACCGCATGCAGGGTCGGCTGATTGCCACGCCAGCTGGCACGCCCATCGGCGGAGAGCATCGCCTGCCAGCGGAAGTTGTCCGGCAACCAGGGGCGCAGCCGCTTGAGATCAAACTCGCTCAGGGCAAACTCCAGGGTGCCCTGCGCAGCGGAGACCTGACTCCCCTTGACGCAGAGGCTGGCCCCCTGGGAGCCGAGGCAGAGATCCCCCATCGCCAGCCGCTGACGCGGCAGATCGAGATCCAGTGCCCAGGGGGAGCTCAAGTCCCAACGGCGCAGCGGGGTTTTCAACTGCAACTCGGAGAGCGCCCCGCGCCAGTGATCCCCGCGCACGCCGCCACCCAGTTTAAGGTTGGCCGCAACAGGGTCACCCTTCATGGTCAGGGTCAACAGATGCTGACTGATATCGCCGCTGAGGTTCAGGGCCAGCTGGCTGAGCTTGGTATCCCCCTGTTTCAACTGCGCCACCAACAACGCGAGCTCACCGGCCGGTTTGGCACCGATCGCCACATTGCCCTTGAGGCTAATACCCTTCAGGTCGGTGCCGGCATAGTAGAGCCGGTCGGAGGCCAGATCCGCATCGATTTTTGGCGTCTGCTGATTGCCACTGACCTTCACCTGTCCCTTGATATCCCCTTTCAGGCCAGGAT
This sequence comes from Aeromonas sp. s13, assembly GCF_040907905.1. Taxonomy (NCBI): domain Bacteria; kingdom Pseudomonadati; phylum Pseudomonadota; class Gammaproteobacteria; order Aeromonadales; family Aeromonadaceae; genus Aeromonas; species Aeromonas sp. s13. The sequence goes on from NZ_JBFOCS010000076.1 coordinate 72,512, forward strand.
AGATGCCCCCCAGCTGGGGAGCCTGCAGGTTGGCATCGAGCTTCCACTGGGCGCTGCTGATACTGCCCTTGGCCTGCAACTGGTTGGGGCCACTTTGCAGCGAGAGCGCCGGGATCTGCCACTCCATCTTGTCGTTACCGCTGAGCTCCCCCTTGAGGGCCAACGGATACTGGTTGAGCTTGCCATCCACCTTGAGCTTGGGCAGTTTCAGCTCCCAGTGGCCCGCCTCGTTCATCACGAAACGGCTCTCCAGCTCACCGGCCAGCGTCCCTTTCAGCTCGGGCAGCAGCTCGGCCGGATTGATCCCCTTGAACAGTGTGGTCCCCTGCCACTCAACCCCCTTGTTCCAGGCGAGTTTGCCATCGAGTTTGAGCTCCCCCTTGAGGGCGTTGAGCTGCAAGGCGATCTTGCTGAGCCGCTCCAGATCCCCCTTGCCGTCCAGCGCAAGCTTGAAGGGGGGGACATCGGTCCCCTTGCCGGAGGTATTGAGGGCAAACTGGTAGCCGGAGAGCTTGCCCTTGGCAGTCAGGCTCCCCTTGTCCAGCCGATAGCTCGGCTCATCTTTGGCAGGCTTGTGCAACGGCCAGCCGAGGCTCTTCCAGTCGAGGGCCAGATCAAAAGGGAGATCCGGGTCGAGAGCGGCCAGCGAGCCCTTGAGATTGGCTGCAATCGGCCCTTTGGCCGACAACGCCAACCCCAGCTTGCCGACCGAACCGCTCAGCGCCAGCGTGGCCTGCTCACCCTGCAGCTCGCCATCCAGCAGCCCCTTGCGGGCCTTGGCATCCAGCGTCACCGCCAGCGGGTAGTCGTCACTGAGCTGGATGTGTCCCTTGAGCGCCAGATCGGCCATGGCGTGGCGCAGCGAGAGCTCGCGCACCTCGATGCGATCGTCGGCAGCAGTGGCCGACAGCAGCAGCTTGTCGAGCCCTTCAATCAGCTCGCCCTGCTTATATTGCACCCGGGTCGCGCTGACCCCTTCCAGCTGGATGGGGAAAGGAAGATGAATGGCGGGCAGGAGAATGGGGGCAGCCTTTGCCGTGTTCGCAGCTGGCGCCCCTTTGCCCTGTTTGGCTGTCTCGGCGCTGGCCTTGTCGTTGCGCGCCACCGCAGCTCCGGCTTGCTTCTCGTTAGCGGCCGGCTGCTTGGCGGATTTGGCTGCGCTGGCAGGTGCCGCGTCGTCCAGCGTCACCTTCAGGTTATCGAGCACCGGGCCGCGTACAATCAGCCCCTTACGGTTGAGGGTGGCGCCGATATCGAGGGACCCCAGGGTCACTGCCACGCCGGGCACCGCCAGATCGAGATCGGCCACCTTGAGGCTGTCGACCTGAATTTTGAGGGGGAGCGGATGCCAGACAAAAGGCTCCGACGGCTCTTCCGGCGCAGGCTCGGAGTCGGCTACCTTGACCACCGGATGGGTAACCACCAGGGATTTTATCCAGAGCTTGCCCTGCAGCAACTTGCCGAGATCCCAGTCGAGCACGGCGCGATCCACCGTGACATCCACCAGCTCATCCTGCCAACCCGCCCCTTCCAGAGTCCAGCCATAGCCAAGCTGGCCCGCCACCAGCTCCCCCTTGAGGGAGGGCAGCGCTCCCTTGGCCTGTTGCCACAACCACTTGTTGCCCTGATGGGTAAAGCCCAGCAGGCTGACGCCGATGAGCAGCAGGAACACCAGCCCCATCAGCCAGAGAAAAATACGTTTTAGCCAGATCACAATGCAGACCCCCGCGCAAGATACAGCCGCAGCGGCCAAAGAAAAAAGCGTTTAGACAACATCATAATTCAGGCCCCAATGCGAAATGCAGCCGCAAGGGCTTGTCCTCCTCCGATACCCCGACCGCCAGATCCAGCCTGACCTGGCCGATGGGGGTGACCCAGCGTACACCGACGCCGGTACCTATTTTCCAGGGCTCGCTGTAATCGGTGGTTGAGGTGCCGCCATCCACAAACATGGCCCCCAGCCACTTCTCGCTGAAGCGGTAGTTGTATTCCAGACTGGCCACGCTGGTGTAACGGCCACCGGTCAGCTTGCCATCCGGCCCGGTGGGGGAGATGCTCTCGTAACCAAAGCCGCGCACCGTCTGATCGCCACCGGTAAAGAAACGCAGAGAAGGCGGCACCAGCGAGAAGCTGTCACCTATGATGGCCCCCTGCTCGGCCCGCATCAGGAATCTGTGGTTATCGCCAAGAGTTCGCAGCCACTTGCTGCGTCCCCACACCCGCATAAAGCTGATGTCGGAGCCCCATCTGGGATCGGAGAACTCCAGCGTCAGCTGCTGGCGATCCCCCCAATCGGGCACCAGAGTACCGCGCACCCGCAGTCGGGACCAGGAGACCCCGGGGATCAGCAGCAAGCTGTTCCCCTCGTCGGCGCCCTGGGTATAGATCTCGTTCTCCAGCCGGATAAAGACGTCCCGATCCCAGCTCTCCGGCCGCCGCGTCCAGCGGTGTACACCGATGGTAGTGAGATCGGAGCGGGTATCGTTGTTGTCCTTGTACTGGTAGCCGGTCTGGATGGAGTAGTAGTCCCGCAGCGGGTTGCCCACCGGGATCTGATAGTCGAAGCTGAGCTCTGCCTCCGGCGCCGACACCTTGGCGGTGGCAAACAGACGATGACCATAGCGGTTGACCCAGGGCTTCTCCCAGGTGGCACTCATCCGCGGCCCCACGTCGGTGGCGTAACCGATACCTGTCTCGATTTCGTGATCGACCCGGTTATCCAGCGTCACCGCAATGGGCACCCGATAGTTGCTCGCCTCGCTCAATACCGGCTTGATATCGACCTGACGGAACAGCTTGGTGGAGGAGACATCCTGCGACATCTCGGCCAGACGGATGGCGAGATAGGGGTCGCCGCTCTTGATGTTGATAAGCGGGCGAATAAGGTGAAGCGCTTCGGGAGTGGCATCGTAGCGGATCTCGCCAAAACGGTAGCGATGGCCCGACTCGAACAGAATAAAGATCTCCGCCGTCCCCTTGTCCGGGAACACCTTGACCTGGCTCTTGCTCAGCTTGGCATCAAAGTAACCGCGGGCCAGCCCGAGGCTGCCCAGATCCGCCTTGATGGATTCATATTTGGCGTGGTTGAGGGGCTCCCCCTCTTTGAGGGGCAACTTGTCCAGCAGGGCGCTGTAGAGCTCGTCGCTGCCCGCATCCCCCTCCAGCAGAATATCGAGGCGGGAGACGATGACCGGCTCCCCCTTGTCCACCTCAATCACCACTTTGGACGGGGTTTTCTTGTCGCGACTCAGGGTGATTTTCGGCTGGTAGTAGCCATAAACCTGCAGCGCCTTTTGCACGCTCTCGGTGATTTTGGCGCGGGCCGGGCGGTATTGCCGCTCCTGATAGACCGGCAGGGCATTGAGGTAGGCTTCGACGTTATCCTTGTTCTCCCCTTTCAACCCCTTGACCTGATAGGTGAGCTTGGCGGCAAACGCGGGCGAAGCCAGCAGCGACAGCAACACGCCCACCCCTAGTACCCGCAGGCCGCGGCGAAACGCAGGGCCGAACAGTGAACGCCCTGCCAGCAGGGATGAAATGCATCCTGTCAAAGGTCAATATTCCTGAATCTGTGGTGAAGGAAACCAGCGCCCTTTCGGGCCAACCCCGAATGCGGCGCAGCACGCCATGCCGTGCATGGCCGTGACACAAAAATGCGCGCCAGAAAAATGGCGAACCTTATCCTAACATAGGCATCGGCCAGCGACAGCGCGGCGCTATTGGCAAATTCACCATATCTTTTAAGAGGTTGACCACAAATCACACATTTTGGTGACAATGACGCCGCCCGCTTTCCCGATGGAAGCGAATTGACCTGCCCTGAACAAGGTTCACTTCGTCGTCAGGCACCATTTGTCGCCTCTCCCCCTCTCATTACCACCAGAAACCCACCACGACAGAGTTTGTCGGCATCACCCCACCATCACCGTTTAACAGTCCCGGAACACCCTAAAGCCCGCCGTAGCGGGTGATTAAGAATTGCTCGTTCAGCGCAATCGAATTATCCCGCTGCCTTTGCAAGCGCCCCTCCCTCACACTTGAACCATCAACTGAAGGAGACACATCATGCATGCACGTAGCGAACAGATGGCTGACTATATTGCCGATCGTCTCGAGTTCATCACCTTTCTCGCCTGTTGCAGCGCCCTGCTGGCCCTGCTGACCGGCATGAGTGGCCAGCAGGCGCTGGCCTTTACCGCCCTGAACCTGCCGTTTGGCCTCGGCATTCTGCTGGCGATGGCGCTGCTGGCCCCACTGCCCGTCCACTGGCGGCTGCCGGGCATCACCTTGCTGCTGGCAGGTTGCGCCCTGATGACCCTGCAACTGGGGGGTGAGTGGCTCAATCCGCTGGCCATCTGGAGCCTCTACGCCCTGCTCGGGCTGGAGATCATCTGGCAAGCGCGTCCCCGCGTCGTGCGGGCCACCCGCGCTCGCCAGTAACAGGGCTGACGATCGCCGGTAAATGGCGGGCTGTGATGGCTGACGCCGGTGGCAAATTGGGGTACTCTTGCGCCCCGATTTGCTACCCCCCTTGGCGTTAACAACCTTCGCCATCACTCCCAGGAGCGCCCCGATGAAAAAAGCCTGTGCCCAGCACATTCTGGTCAAGACCGAAAAACAGTGTCTGGAGATCAAGGAGAAGATCGAGAAGGGAGCCGACTTCGGCCAGATGGCCAAGCGCTTCTCTACCTGTCCCTCAGGCAAGCGTTTTGGCGATTTGGGTGAATTTTCCAAGGGCGATATGGTGAAAGCATTTGACGATGCCGTATTCAAGGGTGAACTGCTCAAGGTGCTGGGACCGGTGCGCACCAAGTTCGGCTTTCATCTGATCAAAGTGCTCTATCGCAACTAAGTCATCGCAACTGACCATTTTCTCGGTGAAGCTCCCATCAGGTGGGCTTCATCGACCTCTGCATCTCCCTCGCAAAACTGACCAAAACCACGCCAAACTCTCATCAATTTACTAACGTTATCAGGCAATTAAGTTTATCCTTCTCGGCATTGTCCACATTCGACGATGGATCCCGTGCTATGCCCCGCTCTTGCTTGTGGCCCCTGCTGGCCTGGTTACTCCCGCTCGCTGGCGCCCTCGGCAGCCGCTTTCATCTCTGGCCCTGGTGGATCGGTTTTGCGATCTGTCTCATCGGAGCCCTTGTCTCCCTGATCTTGCTGGTGCGTCTGCCCTGGAGCCGTAACCGCTATGCCAGCGGCCTTGGCGCCTTGCCACTGCTGCTACCGCTGACCTTTGTGCTGCAGGCGCTGCGGATGCCGCTGATCAACGATGTGAGCACAGATCCCTACAATCCCCCCCAGCTACGCTGGGCGGCAGAGCTCAGAACGGCGCAGGATCTGCCAATAAATAGCGCACCGCTGAAAGCAGTTGAGGCAAAACCCGGTCCTCTCTTTACCAGGGCCTCTCCTGCCGAAGTGCTGATTGAAGCCAACGAGCTGATGCAGGAGCTGGGCTGGCAGGTACGACCGAGCCAGGATGGTCTGGATGCAGTGGTCACCACCGGCTGGTTCGGCTTTCAGGATGATGTGGCACTGCGGGTCTTTGCTGGCCCCAAAGAGACCCGCATCGATATGCGATCAGCCTCCCGTCAGGGGCAAAGCGATCTGGGCACCAACCGGGCGCGGATCGAGGATTTCCTGACCCGCCTGAACGAGCGCCTCGGTCAGGCCTACAAACCCAATTTGAAACCGTAAGTGTGAAACAACAAGAAGGTAACTGATGCGCGTTGAGGTCAAACCCGACCGGGAATATGCCTGGTTTATCCGCCCCTTTTTCTGGCTGCAAAAGCGCAACTATGGTCAGGTGCTTATTCCGGGCAAGTGCTGGGGCCGCTCGCCGCGCCTCTTTGCCGCCGTCGCCACCCTCTACGGGGTCATCAACCGCAAGCGCTCCCCCATCGACCCCGTGCTGCGTTCGCTGGTGACGGTGCGGGTCTCCCAGCTCAACTGGTGTCGTTTTTGCGTCGACATCAACGCCATGACCCTGGTAAAGAGAGCAGGTTCAAGCGAGAAGGTGGAGGCGCTGGCCAACTGGCGCGAAAGCCCCTTGTTTGACGAGCGGGAAAAAGCGGTGCTCGACTATACCGAAGCGATGACTGGCCTCGATGGGGTGAGCGATGAACAGGCGGCCCGCCTCAAACCCTGGTTCGATGACGATGCCATGGTGGAGCTGACCGGCCTTATCGCCTTTCAGAACATGTCGGCCAAGTTCAACGCTGCCCTCGATATCGCGCCGCAGGGCTTCTGCCAGCTGCCGGTGCAACCGGAACGCCCTGCCCAGCCAGACAGCAAGGACGCCTGATGAACCGGACCCGCCTGCTGCTTGCACTGGTGATGGGGAGCCTTATCGGCGCCTTTTTTGCTCTCGATCTTGGCCGTTACCTCACTCTGGACGCCTTGCAGGCCCAGCAGGCGGCAGTGGCGCAATGGGTCGACAGCCACTTTGTCTCGGCGAGCCTGCTGTTCGTGCTTATCTATGTGCTGAGTACTGCCCTCTCCCTGCCCGGCGCCAGCCTGCTCACCCTGGGTGGCAGCGCTGTGTTCGGCGTCGCCTGGGGGCTGCTGCTGGTCTCCTTTGCCAGCACCATAGGCGCAACCCTCGCCTTTCTCAGCGCCCGTTTTCTGCTGCGCGACTGGGTCACCGCCCGCTTTGGCGACAAGCTGGCCACCTTTCAGTCCGGCATGGCGAAGGAGGGGGCCTTCTATCTGCTGAGCCTGCGCCTCATCCCCATCTTCCCCTTCTTTCTGGTCAATCTGCTGATGGGGCTCACCCCCATCAGAGTCAGCACCTACTATTGGGTCAGCCAGCTTGGCATGCTGCCCGGCACCTTCGTCTATGTGCTGGCGGGCAGCGAGCTTGGCCAGTTAACCAGCACCGGCAATATCCTCTCCCCCGGCCTGATGGTCGCGTTGACCCTGCTGGGGCTGATGCCCTGGCTGGTCAAGAAATTGACCACATACCTCGCGCGACGGCGCCTGCTCGCCCCTTACCGCAAACCCGCTCGCTATGACTACAACCTGCTGGTAATAGGTGCTGGGGCAGGTGGGTTGGTTACCAGCTATATCGCGGCAGCGGTGAAGGCCAAGGTGGCGCTCATCGAGAAGCACAAGATGGGGGGCGATTGCCTCAACAGCGGCTGTGTCCCCTCCAAGGCGCTGATCCGAAGCGCCCGCTTTGCCGCAGAGCAGCGTAAAGCCGACGAGCTGGGCTTTAGCCCAAGCCACTCCCGCGCCGATTTTGCCGCCGTGATGGAGCGGGTGACGGAGGTGATCAAGGAGGTCGAGCCACACGACTCCATCGAACGCTATCAGGGGCTTGGAGTGGAGTGCATCGAAGGGGAGGCGCGGCTGGTCTCTCCCTGGGAGGTGGAGGTTAACGGCCAGCGCCTTGCCAGCCGCCATATCGTTATCGCCACCGGCGCCCGGCCGCTGGAGCCCAAGCTGCCGGGGCTGGATCAGGTGCCTTACCTCACCTCGGATAGCCTCTGGCAGCTGCGCACCCCGCCGCACCGCCTGCTGGTGCTGGGCGGCGGCCCTATCGGCTGCGAGCTGGCCCAGAGCTTCGCCCTGCTCGGCATTCCCGTGACCTTGGTGGAACTCTCGGAGCAACTGCTGCCCCGCGAAGATAGAGCGGTCGCCGATGCTCTGGCCGGGCAGATGAGCCGCGATGGTGTGCAGCTACTCACCGGCTGGCGCGCCGAACGAGCCGACTATCTGCCCGCAGCCGAGGGGGATCTCCCCATCCGGCTGCAACTGCGCCGTGGCGATGAGACACAGGTGGTGGAAGGGGATCAACTGCTGCTGGCACTGGGTCGGGTCGCCAATGTGAGCGGCTTCGGGCTCGAAGCGTTGGGAGTCGAGCTTGCCCCCCGCGGCACCCTAGCGGTCGATGGTTTTCTTGCCACCAACTTCCCCAGCATACTGGCGGTGGGAGACGTAGCGGGCCCTTACCAGTTCACCCACTTCGCCGCCCATCAGGCCTGGTATGCGGCGGTCAATGCCCTGTTTGGTCAGTTCAAGCGCTTTCGGGCCGACTATCGGGTCATTCCGGCGGCCACCTACACCACGCCGGAGATTGCCCGGGTCGGCCTCAATCGCAAGGAAGCCGAGGCGCAGGGGATTCCCTTCGAGGCGACCTGCTTCGAGCTGGCCGAGCTGGACAGAGCCATCGCCGATGGGGAGCGCCACGGTTTTGTCGAGGTGCTGACCGTGCCGGGCAAGGATACTATCCTTGGCGCCACCATAGTGGGCACTCACGCCGGTGAGCGGATCGCCGAGTTCGTGCTCGCCATGCGTCACCGCCTCGGCCTTGGCAAGATCCTCGGCACCATTCACGCCTATCCCACCCTGATGGAGGGGAACAAATATGTGGCGGGTGAATGGAAAAGGGCCCACCAGCCCACCCGGGTACTGGCGTTGCTGGCCCGTTATCACCGCTGGCGCCGTGGCGCCTGACAATCAGGGAAACGTTTATGCTCAAGCCATTCTCACAACTCAACTCACAGCTCAAACAGCGGATAAACGCCCTGCTGTGCGCCCTGCCACTGCTGGCCAGCGGCCCGCTGTTAGCCAGCCCTGGTGACAACTGGCAACGGACCCTTGAGGAGGCGAAGGGGCAGACCGTCTACTTCAACGCCTGGGGCGGCAGCCCGGAGATCAACGCCTATCTGGTGTGGGCCGGGCAGGAGCTGGCACGCGACTATCAGGTCAAGCTGGTGCAGGTGAAGGTGGATGACATCGCCCAGAGCGTCAGCCAATTGCTGGCCAACAAGCAGGCGGGCAAGCAAGCTGGCGGCCCCATCGACCTGCTCTGGGTCAACGGCGAGAACTTCAAGGCGCTCAAGGAGCAGGGGCTGCTCGGCGCTCCCTTTACCGCCGAGCTGCCCAACATGGCGCTGGTAGATAGCACCCTGCCGGTGAGTGAGGACTTCACCCTGCCGGTGGAAGGGCTGGAAGCCCCCTGGGGTATCGGCCAGCTCAATCTGATGGTCGACACCGAAGAGGTCACCAGAGCGCCCACCTCGGCTGCTGCCCTGCTTGCGTGGGCCAAGGCCCATCCCGGCCGCTTCACCTATCCCAAGCCGCCCCAGTTCCATGGCTCCAGCTTTCTCAAGCAGATCTTGCTGGAGCTGACGCCGGATCCCGCCCCTCTCTATCGGGAGGCGACCGATAGAGAGTTCATCAGGATCACAGCTCCGCTCTGGGCCTGGCTCGATGAGCTGCATCCGGCACTCTGGCGCAAGGGCAAACTGTTCCCCACCAGCGCCGCTGAGACCCGCCAGCTGCTCGATGATGGCGAACTGGCCATGGCTATCAGCTTCAATCCACAGGAGGCGCAAAGCGCCGCCCAGATTGGCGCCCTGCCCCCCAGTGTGGAGGCGATTGCCATGGAGAAAGGGGCGCTCACCAACAGCCATTTTCTCGCCATCCCCTTCAACGCCAGTGCCCGTGCGGGTGCCAAGGTGGTGGCCAACTTCCTGCTGAGCCCGGCGGCGCAGGCACGAAAAGCCAATCCGGCATTCTGGGGTGATCCCAGCGTGCTGCGGGCCGATACCCTGCCTGATTCAGCCAAGGGGCAACCGGCACTGCGCTTCAAAGCGGTGGCCGAGCCTCACCCCAGCTGGCAGCTCAAACTGGAAGCGGCCTGGGCCGAGCGTTACGGCCACTGATGAGTGCTGCTGGTCACCCGCATTCCCGCTCCCGACCGTGGCGCCGGTTGACACGCCACCCCAATATGAGTACGGGGATGGCGGTTATTTATCTGGCGCTCTTCGTCATCCCATTGCTGGCGGGGCTGTGGCAACTGCTGGCGGAGGGGATGACCGCCTCTCATCTTGCCTTGCTGCTGGCCCAACCCGGTCTTTGGCACTCCGCTGCGCTGAGCCTGTGGATTGGCGCCGCCTCAACCCTCGGTAGTCTGCTGTTGACCGCCTTGCTGTTGGCCCACAGCGACAGCCGGGCTTTCGGGCTGCTCCACCGTCTGCTCTCGCCCATGCTGGCCATGCCCCACGTCGCCTTTGCCATCGGCTTTGCCTTTCTGCTCGCCCCCTCCGGCTGGCTGCTGCGGCTCGTCTCGCCAGCGCTGACCGGGTTTGAACTGCCTCCCGATTGGCAGACCATTCGCGACCCTTGGGGGCTCGGGCTGATTGCACTGCTCGTGTTCAAAGAGACCCCCTTTTTGCTGCTGATGGCCATGGCCGCACAGCAACCCATCTTGCTGGCACGCCAGCAGTGGCTGGGAGCAAGCCTCGGTTTCAGCGCCCCCCAGATCTGGTGGCGCCTGCTGCTGCCCGTCCTCTGGCCTGCCCTGCGCCTGCCCATCTATGCGGTGGCGGCCTACGGAGTGGCGGTGGTGGATCTCGCCCAGCTGCTCGGGCCCGATGCCCCCGCCCCGCTGGCGGTGCGGTTGTGGCTCTGGTATCAGGATCCGGATCTGCTCTGGCGCGGCGCCACCGCCAGCGGCGCCCTGCTGCTGCTCGCCATCACGGCGCTGCTCATCGCCCTGTTCAGATTACTGGAGTGGCTTCATAAAGAGATGGGCAAAGGCTGCTGGCTCGATGGCAAACGGGCGGCGCCCCACTTCTTTGCCAACCGGCTCGCAGCGGGCTTTGCCTTCACCCTGATCACCCTCAATCTGGCGGTGCTGGCGGCGCTGCTGCTCTGGTCACTGGCGCGCCGCTGGCCCTTTCCCGCCCTCTGGCCCAGCCAGTGGAGCAGTCACTACTGGCTGGATCTGCTGCCAACCCTGCTGCCTCTGCTGGCAACAAGCGCACTGCTGGCGCTGGTGAGCGGCTTGCTGGCACTGGTGATTGCGGTGTGCAGTCTGGAGGCACAAGCCGGCCGCCGCCCCTGGCCACTCTGGCTTATCTGCCTGCCGCTGTTGCTGCCGCAGGCAAGCCTGCTGTTTGGTATCCGGCTCGGGCTGGACTGGCTTGCTCATGACTCGATAAGTAGAGGCATTGGCTGGGGCTGGGTGCTCTGGAGCCAGCTGCTGTTTGTCTTTCCCTATGTCTATTTGTGTCTGCATGGCCCCTATCGCCAGTTCGATCCTCGGATCACCCAGAGCGCTCTGCTGCTGGGGGCTACGCCATGGCGAGCCTGGTGGCAGGTCAAAGCGCCGCTGCTGGCGCGCCCGCTGCTGTTTGCCTTCGGCGTCGGGGCGGCGGTGAGTTTGGCCCAATATCTGCCGACTCTGCTCTTTGGCGCAGGCAGAGTGGTCACCATCACCACCGAAGCGGTGGCCATCGGCAGCGGCCTCAACCGGCGGCTGGCGGGGCTCTACGGCCTGCTGCAACTGCTGCTGCCGCTCGTTATCTATCTGCTGGCACTCTGGCTGCCGACGCGGATCAATCCGGCGCTCAAGGGGGGCGGCTCACGATGAACTCTCACGATGGAAACAGCCATATGCTGAGCACCACGCCTCTTCGGCTTTACCTTGATGAAAATCTGCTGCTTTCGCTGCCCGCCCTGCAAGTGGCCCCCGGCGAGGTATTGACCCTGATGGGCCCAAGCGGCTGCGGTAAAAGCTCCCTGCTAGCGGGGCTGGCTGGAGTACTACCGAGCGCGCAGACAGATAGCGGCCCGATCCGGCTGGAGGGGGAGGTAAGGCTCGGCGAGCGGCCACTCAACACCTTGCCTGCGCAAGCGAGGCGCATCGGCATGCTGTTTCAGGATGACCTGCTGTTCGACCATCTGACGGTAGCGGAAAACCTGATGTTCGGCATGCCGGCGACCATCAAGGGAAAACGTGCGCGGCGGGAAAAGGCGCTGACCGCATTGGCGCAGGTCGCACTGGCAGATCAGGCTGACAAGCTGCCGCAGCTGCTGTCAGGGGGTCAGCGAGCGCGGGTCAGTCTGCTGCGGGCGCTGTTGGCGGAACCCGACGCCCTGCTGCTGGACGAGCCCTTCTCCCGCCTCGACAAGCCGCTGCGGGCCGCCTTTCGCGAGCTGGTGTTCGCGCAGATCAAGGCGTTGGCCATCCCCGCCATCCTGGTGACCCACGATGCGGAAGACGCGCCGGGCACCATACTCCACCTCACCGAATGCCACTGTTAACCGAGGAGTGTTCACCTTGTTTGATCGCCATCTAATCCCCGTGATCCGCAGCCCTCTCACCCAGCTTGCCAAACCGCTCTGCCGTGCCGGGATCAGTGCCAATCAGGTGAGCCTCACCGGCTTTGCCATCGGCATGCTGGCGCTGCCGCTGCTGGCCTTTGGCAGCTATCAGTGGGCACTCGCGACCATCCTGCTCAATCGGCTGCTGGACGGGCTCGATGGCGCCGTGGCGCGGGAAACCGGCATCACCGATTGCGGCGGCTTTCTCGACATCACCCTCGACTTTATTTTCTACGCCGCCGTGGTGCTGGGCTTTGCCCTCGCCGCCCCCGCCAATGCGCTGCCCGCCGCCACCCTGCTATTTGCCTTTATGGGTACCGGCTCGAGCTTTCTGGCGTTTGCCATCATGGCGGGCAAGCGGGGGATCGACAATCCGGTCTACCACCACAAATCTCTCTACTATCTGGGTGGCCTCACCGAGGGGAGCGAGACCATCGCCCTGTTCGTGCTGATGTGCCTGTGGCCCGCCGCCTTCGCCCCGCTCGCCTACGGCTTTGCCCTGCTCTGCGCCATCACCACCCTGACCCGGCTCTGGAGCGGCTACCACACCCTGCGTCCCCCCCAGCCCTAAACAGCACAGCCCTCACAGAAGGGCTAATCCATCGCACGATGAATTGGCGGCAAACAAGGCGCACGGAACACTTGCACGGGGATGACAATGTTTTACCATTGCGGCACTTTTATCAGTCTCTTTGAGAACCCTATGCGTCGCCTTGCCTCTCTTCTCACTCTGTCGTTATTCCCCCTGCTCGGTGGCTGCAGCAGCGCCCCAGCGCCAAAGCCCGTGGTCGTCCCCCAGCCCAAGAGCGCCTTTATCAATCAGGCTCCATCGAGCAAACCCGTTTATACACAAGGGGTTAGCAAGGGGGACTTCGCCAATCGCCCCAACGTGGACCGGTTCGTCCAGAAGATGGTCGAGAAGCACGGTTTTGACAACGCCCAGCTGCATCAGGTGCTGGCACAGGCAGAGCGTTACGACTGGATCATCCGCCTGATGGATGCCCAGGCGCCGACCACCGCGAAGCCCACTGGCCCGACCGGTGCCTGGAACCGCTATCGCGCCAAGTTCATCACCCCGGACAACGTACAGAACGGCGTCAACTTCTGGCGTGAATACGCAAGCGAGCTGAACCGTGCGGAGCAGATCTACGGGGTGCCGCCGGAGATCATCGTCGGCATTATCGGGGTGGAGACCCGCTGGGGCCGGGTGATGGGCAAGACCCGCATTCTGGATGCGCTGGCCACTCTGGCGTTTGATTATCCGCGTCGCGCCGAGTTCTTCACCAGCGAGCTGGAAGCCTTCCTGGTGATGACCCGCGACGAGGGGATGGACCCCACCGAACCCAAGGGCTCCTATGCGGGCGCCATGGGCTACGGCCAGTTTATGCCCTCCAGCTTCCAGCGCTATGCGGTGGACTTTGACGGCAACGGCCACACCAACCTGTGGGATCCGGTGGATGCCATCGGCAGCGTCGCCAACTACTTCAAGGCCCACGGCTGGGAGAAAGGTCAACCGGTTGCAGTACGCGGTCAGGGCCAACTGCCCGGCTATGAGCATGGCTTCCAGACCCGCTACCCGGTCGCCACCCTGCGCCGCGCGGGGCTGACGCCAACCAGCAGCCTGGGCAACCACAGCGAGTCGAGCCTGCTACGCCTCGATGTGGGCACCGGCTACCAATACTGGTACGGCCTGCCCAACTTCTACACCATCACCCGCTACAACCACAGCACCCACTACGCCATGGCGGTGTGGCAGCTGGGGCTGGCGGTGAAGGCTGCGCGCTGACAAACCGCGAGCAGCAGATAAAAAAAGGAGCCTTAACGGCTCCTTTTTTATACCAATTACTTTATTTATTCACGGCAGATTGACCCGAAATCAGACCCCGGCCTTGGCCAGTGCCGCGGAGACGATCTGCTGGGCCTCCTGCTGGATGAGGTCGAGGTGCACGTCGCCCTTGAAGCTCTCCATGTAGATCTTGTAGATAGACTCGGTGCCGGAGGGGCGCGCCGCGAACCAGCCGTTCTCGGTCACCACCTTGAGGCCGCCGATGGCGGCATCGTTGCCCGGCGCCTTGGTCAGCTTGGCGATGATGGGCTCACCGGCCAGAGTGGAGGCTTCCACCAACGCCGGATCCAGCTTGGAGAGCACCGCTTTCTGGGCACTGTTGGCCGGGGCGTCGATCCGGCGGTAGCTGGAGCGGCCAAATTTGGCTTCCAGCGCGTCGTAATGAGCCTGCGGATCCTTGCCGGTGACCGCCAGAATTTCCGCCGCCAGCAGCGCCAGAATGAAGCCATCCTTGTCGGTGGTCCAGACGGTGCCATCTTTGCGCAGGAAGGAGGCGCCTGCGCTCTCCTCGCCACCAAAACCGAACTCGCCGCTGTAGAGGCCATCCACGAACCACTTGAAGCCGACCGGCACCTCTTTCAGGGTACGGCCAATCTCTCCGGCAACCCGGTCGATCATGGACGAGGAGACCAGCGTCTTGCCAACGGCTGCATCGGCAGACCAGCCGGTGCGATGGGTAAACAGATACTGGATCGCCACCGCCAGATAGTGGTTCGGGTTCATCAGGCCGGACTTGGTGACGATACCGTGACGGTCGTAGTCAGGGTCGTTGCCAAGGGCGATGTCGAACTTGTCCTTGAGGGCAATCAGGCTCGCCATGGCGAACGGGCTGGAGCAGTCCATCCGGATCTTGCCGTCTTTATCCAGGGTCATGAAGGAGAAGGTCGGGTCGACCTTGTAGTTCACCACCTCGATGTTCAGACCGTAGGTCTTGGCGATGACGTCCCAGTAAGCGACACCGGAGCCGCCCAGCGGATCGACACCGATCTTGATGCCTGCGTTCTTGATGGCGTCCATGTCCAGCACGTTCTTCAGATCATCCACATAGGGGGTGACATAGTCGTGCTCGACCACGAACGGGCTCTTGAGCGCCTCGGCAAACGGCATCCGTTTCACGCCAGCCAGACCCGCTTCCAGAATGGCGTTGGCACGATCCTCCACCCACTTGGTGATCTCCCCTTCGGCGGGACCACCGTGGGGCGGGTTGTATTTGAAGCCACCATCTTCCGGCGGGTTGTGAGACGGGGTGATCACCACGCCGTCAGCGCGGGCAGCAGGCTTGCTGGCATTGTGGCGCAGGATGGCGTGCGAAATGACCGGGGTCGGGGTAAAGCCGAGGCCAGCCTGAATGCGGGTCTCGACGCCGTTGGCCGCCAGCACTTCGACGGCGCTGGCAAAGGCGGATTCAGACAGGGCGTGGGTATCCATACCGACAAACAGCGGGCCCGTGATGCCGGCCTGCTGGCGATACTCCACCAGGGCCTGGGTCACCGCCAGAATATGGGATTCGGTAAAGGCGCTGTGCAGGGCGCTGCCACGGTGGCCGGAGGTACCAAAGGCCACCCGCTGCTCGGGGCGGCTCATGTCCGGCTTGTTGAGGTAGTAGGCGCTGACCAGACGGGGGATGTTGGTCAGGTCGCTTAAACGGGCCGGTTGACCGGCGTGGGAATGCTGAGCCATGGCGTTTTCCTTGCGTAATGGCGGCCTTGCCGGGCAAGGCCTGAGTCTTGAAGAATCGTTAAATGGCGCCACACACCTGCGCGATCACCTCTTCGCCATAGCCCATGCTGGCCATCAGCTGGGCCACCATGTTCTGCTTGCGGCTGGTGTTGGTGTTGGTGATCACCCAGAACGGGGTCTCCGGTACCGGCTTGGGCTTGGTGGTGCTGCCACTGGCACGCAGAGCCTCGGGATCCTGCGAGAAATAGACGCGCTTGCGCCCCTTGATTTCGGTGGCCTGGGTAAAGCCTTCCGGGTTATCCCGGTAGAGGGTACTCAGCACCAGCATAAAGCGGTTGATGGACTTCTCTTCCTTTTGCAGCTCACCAGAATCGAGCAGGGCTTGCAGCCCTTGTTGGGTGGCTACCGCACTGGGCTGCGCGACGGCAACGGGCTCGGCAACCGGCACACCTTGGTTAGCAGGTTGTTCCAGCAGACGGCGCAGGATATCGGAGGCACTTTCACCAATGTGCCGGGTCTGGCTGGCGATATAGAAGTAGAGATCGTCATCAAGCTCGATGGTTTTCATAGGGATGCGCTGGACTCGTCGAAATTCGGATGCGGCGATTATACATAGGCAAACCCGACAGCCCAAGCAAGGGGCTGGCAGATGTACATGAATCTCATCGAGAATACGGCATAATAGCGGGCCAAGTGTGTGATCAGCCGCACTGATAGCCGATCCGGACAGGATTTTTTAGAAAAAAAACCACATAAAATCCCAATCCATTGGACGAAATCCTTTTCTTTCCAGTGCGTTAAAAAAAACAGCGATACGCACCCACGACCGACAAGGTGTCATTTTGCAACAAAACAGCATATTGAACTTCAAGGCGCAGGGTCAGGGCCCGGCAGTCATTCTGATCCACGGGCTGTTTGGCAGCCTCGACAATCTCGGCCTGCTGGCCCGTGCCCTCTGCGAGCACTATCGGGTCATCAGCGTCGATCTGCGCAACCACGGATCCTCCTTTCATAGCAGCGAAATGAGCTATCCGGCCCAGGCAGCCGATATCCTGGCCCTGATGGATCGGCTGGAGATTGCCGAAGCGACCCTGATTGGCCACTCGATGGGTGGCAAGGTGGCGATGCAGGTCGCCAAGCTGGCGCCAGAGCGGGTGACCAAGCTGTTGGTGGCCGACATGGCGCCGGTCGCCTATCCCCACTCCCGCCACCAGAATGTCTTTGCCGGACTCAACGCCACACTGCGCACGCCGCCGCAAAGCCGCAGTGAAGCGGAAGCCATGCTGGCGCAGCATATCGAGATCGCCGGGGTACGCCAGTTCCTGCTCAAATCCTTCGCCAGAGGCGAGCAGGGCTGGGGTTGGCGCTTCAATGTGCCCGCCCTTGAGCAGAACTACGCCAACATCATGGGCTGGCCAGAGGATGAACGCCGCTTCGAGGGGCCGGTGCTCTTTATCAAAGGGGGGGATTCTGACTATATGCAGCCCCAATACAGCGAGACGGCACTGGCCCAATTCCCGGCGGCAAAGGTGCGTGTCATCGCGGGTACCGGCCACTGGCTGCATGCTGAAAAACCGGCTCTGTTCAACAAATTGGTTGTGGATTTCCTGTCGACAGGCGGTTAACAGTTTCAAATCCTTTGTGATATAGTGCGCCGGTCATAAGGAGTGTGCGCAATCCATGCTAAGTGAACATATCGACCTGATCGAAAGTTTGGGCCTCAAGTTATTCTTTGTGGCCATTTTCATATTGATTGGCCTGGCCATTCAGGACGTGCTCAAGCGCGGCAACGTGCCCCGTTTCGGTCGTTTTATCGTCTGGTTGGTACTGTTTCTGGGTTGTGCGGGTTTTGTCGCCAAGGGGCTGATCGAACTGGGCTGGGAAGGCTCAGGACTCGGCTAACTTACTTTCATCTGTGATGTATGGCCAAACAGCAAACTGATCGAACAACACTGGATCTGTTCGCAAATGAGAAGCGCCCCGGCAGGCCAAAGACCAATCCACTCCCCCGCGAGACCCAGCTCAAGATCAACAAGCGTAACCAGCTTAAGCGCGATCGGGAAAATGGGCTGAAGCGGGTAGAGTTAAAGGTGGAGGCCGAGTTGCTGGAGCGCCTGAACCAACTTGCGTTGCAACAGAACATCAGCCGAGCCGAGCTGATCCAATCTATCCTGAAACAACAGATTGAGTCCGCCTTTGCGGTGGACATTGCAGTCTGAGCGTTGAGCATTAACACCAAATACGGGTAACTAAACACTATGGCAAGTGTAGGTCTGTTTTTTGGCAGCGATACCGGTAACACCGAAGCTGTCGCCAAGATGATCCAGAAAGAGCTGGGCAAAAACCTGATTGAAGTCCGTGACATCGCCAAGAGCAGCAAGGCCGACATCGAGAGCTTTGATCTGCTGATGTTCGGCATCCCGACTTGGTACTATGGCGAAGCCCAAGCCGACTGGGACGACTTCTTCCCCGATCTGGGCGAAATCGACTTCACCAACAAGCTGGTCGCCATCTTCGGTTGCGGTGATCAGGAAGACTATTCCGAGTACTTCCTCGACGCCATGGGCACCCTGCGCGACATCGTCGAAGCCAAAGGCGCCATCATCATCGGTCACTGGCCGACTGCCGGCTACGAGTTCGAAGCCTCCAAGGCACTGGTCGATGACAAGCACTTTGTCGGTCTGGGTATCGATGAAGATCGCCAGCCGGAGCTGACCGCCGAGCGCGTCAAGGGCTGGTGCAAGCAACTGCACGAAGAGATGTGCCTGGGCGAGCTGGAGTAATCCGCTTCCCCTCATACCTCTGACAACAAGGGCCCCGACGGGGCCCTTGTTGTATCTGCAAGTGGCGATGCCTGCCTTTATTCACCCCTGTTATTCCCCTCTGTGCTCCGGTTTGGCCCGCACATAGAGGGTGCGCTTGACCTGCGCCACCAGCTCGCCGCTCTTGTCCTGCACCGTGACCTCGAATTCGGGGAAGTGCTTGTTGCCACCTTCGGTCGCCGCCACGATTTCGGCCAGCTTGCCCTCGGTCAGGTTAAACTCGGCCACCAGCTTGCCCTTGCCCGGCTTGATGTAGTTGATGCTGCCCGCCTTGTCCCAGACGTAATAGCGATTCTTGAAGTGGCCCATCAGCATCAGCGGATAGATGGGGTCCGTCATGGCAAACATGCTGCCGCCAAACTGGGTGCGGTTGGCATTCTTGTTCCACCAGCGGGATTTGAGGGTAACCCGACAGTAGCGAAAGTCATCGCTCAGGGTCTCTATCTTGATACCGGCGCCCCAGAAGGGGGGCCAGGCGTTGAGTGCGCGGCGCACCCAGGCCGCATTGTCAAAAAGCCAATCCATGGATCTCATCCGACCAGAAATATGAAAGTTACATCTTATCAACATCTGCCATGCCAGCAAGTCGGACAACACGATTGATTATTTCAATCCAACCGACCATTTATGGCTAAACCCCTTGAATTGCTGGGTTTATTTTTAGGGAGGCTACGACCTATAATGACAGGCCAAGCGAGTTCAAGGTTGCCATTCCTGCGGCAGTCCATCAGAATAACCCCACCTTCGAGAATGCGAATAAGTAGAATATGGCAGACAACAACCAAGCGTTAAAAAAGGCCGGGCTCAAGATCACCTTGCCCCGGGTCAAAATCCTGGAAATCCTGCAACAGCCGGACTGCCAGCACACCAGCGCCGAAGATCTCTATAAACGACTGATCGACCTGGGTGAAGAGATTGGTCTCGCTACCGTCTATCGCGTTCTCAACCAGTTTGATGATGCCGGTATCGTTACCCGTCACCACTTCGAAGGTGGCAAGTCGGTATTCGAGCTGGCCACTCAGGAGCACCACGACCACCTGGTTTGCCTCGACTGCGGCAAGGTGATCGAGTTCTCCGACGAGGTGATCGAACAGCGTCAGCGCGAGATCGCCAAGAAATTCAATATCCGTCTCACCAATCACAGCCTCTACCTCTACGGTCACTGTGCTACCGGTGAGTGCAAGCACGACGAATAAGTCGCCCGCGACTTGCAGATAACGGTGTCTAGTCCTGAAATAGGTTTACACATTTTCAACTAGCATTTCTCTACTCAGAACCCCCTATGTACTGCATCGGGGGTTCTGTATTTCAACGCATGATGCGGCCGCTCCGCGTTGTAAATATCCACCGCTTCACGCACCATTTCCCGCGCTTG
>NZ_JBFOCS010000077.1:0-62738 GCF_040907905.1 Aeromonas sp. s13
GCCGCCTGAAAACAGGCGCTTTGTATGCTATTGAACCACCTCGGGCGGGGTGGTTTTTTTTATGGTGAAAAGGCAAACGTTTTTCCTTGCGGGCCTTGTCTATACTGACTCCATAATTTAAACAGGGCGACTTTTCGGGGCGGCGGATTGTGTTAAAATCCCGCCCCTCTTTCCCCCAGAGCACAGAACATTGCCATGAAATTTCCCGGTCAGCGCAAGTCCAAACACTACTTCCCTGTCGACAGACGCGATCCCCTGGTGCCGCAAAATCCCCTGTTAACCGAGCTGGGCAAAGCCTACGTCGTCGGGATTGATCAGACCCTGGTTGATATCGAAGCCCATGTGGATGAAGACTTTCTGACCCGTTATGGTCTGAGCAAGGGGCACTCCGTCGTCATCAACGACGACGTGGCAGAACGCATTTATGACGAGCTCAAGGCCAACAACATGGTGGTGAGCGAGTTTGCCGGTGGCACCATTGGCAACACTGTACACAACTACTCGGTACTGGCCGATTCCCACTCCATCCTGCTGGGTGTGATGAGTCAGGACATTCGCATCGGTTGCTACGCCTACCGTTATCTGTGCAACACCTCTTCCCGCGTCAATCTGGACTATCTGCAGCCGGTGGATGGCCCCATCGGTCGTTGCTTCACCTTCATCACCGAGTGCGGCGAGCGCAGCTTCGGTATCAACGCCGGCAAGATGAACCAGCTGGATGTACAGCACATTCCGGAGGATGTGATCAAAGGGGCGTCTGCCCTGGTGATCACCGCCTATCTGGTACGTGGTGACGATGGTGATCCGATGAAAGAGGCGGCCATGACCGCGGTGCGTTATGCCCGTGAGGCCGGTATTCCCGTGGTGCTGACCCTGGGCACCCGTTTCGTTATCGACGAAAACCCCCAGTGGTGGCGCGACTTCATTGCCGAGAACGTGACTGTGCTGGCGATGAACGAAGACGAAGGTGAAGCCCTGACCGGTATCGCTGATCCGCTCGGTGCGGCCGACAAGGCGCTCGACTGGGCCGACATGGTGCTCTGTACTGCTGGCCCCATCGGCCTCTACATGGCGAGCTACACCGACGAGGACTACAAGCGCGAGACCACTCATACCCTGTTGCCGGGCGTCATCCCCGAGTTCAACATGTATGAGTTCAGCCGCCCGATGGCCCGCGCCAAGTGCCGCAAGCCGGTACGGATCTACTCCCATATCTCTCCCTACATGGGCGGGCCGGAGAAGATCAAGAACACCAACGGGGCAGGGGATGGTGCGCTTTCCGCCGTGCTGCACGACATGGTGGCCAACTCCTATCACCGGATGAATGTGCCCAACTCCGCCAAGCACATCTCCGAGTTCCTGACCTACTCCTCACTGGCCCAGGTGTGCAAATACGCCAACCGTGTCAGCTACGAGGTGTTGGCCCAGAGCAGCCCCCGTCTCTCCCGCGGTTTGCCGGAGAAAGAGGACAGCCTGGAAGAGGTTTACTGGGAGCGTTGATCTCCTGAATCTGCAAGACGCCTCCATCGGGAGGCGTTTTTGCAGGCAAATGGGAGTTATCCCGGCTTTTTTCCCGGAATAACCCCAATATGCTTGAGTCCATGTCACTTTTACGACACCATTTGGCCATCGTATTGTCGCCCGACAATGCCGCAGCACCCGAAAGAAAGAGAGAACCCCATGAGCATGCTTAACGACAACCTTGACGCCAATTTCCAACTGTTTATCGAACAAGTCCGCGAGTCGGGTCAGGTGTGGGGTCTGCGCTATGGGGAAGACTGGGTCGTCTGCCGCTCCGCCGAATTTGAAGATGCCGACGTGATGCCGCTCTGGTCTGCCGAAGAGGACGCCCGTCTGCACTGTGTTGACGAGTGGGCCGATTACGAGCCGGAAGTGATCGATCTGGAAGAGTTTCTCGATATCTGGATCAACGATCTGGATGAAGACGATGTGCTGGTCGGCCCGAACTGGAACGCCGATCTGGAAGGCCAGGAGCTCGAACCCATCGAGCTGGCCAAGGCACTGGTTGAACTGGACGCCTGAAAGCGCCTCCATTGATGGCCTGAACGTACAGGCCATCAAGATAAAGACCGGTATTCGTTCAGAATACCGGTCTTTTTTATGGTCGAATATCCAGATTGATGAGTTAAAAGCCGATTTGCCTTTGCACCTGTCAGGGGGATGGTCCATCATCAACCTTTTGCCAAGGGAGGAGCGCCATGTTTGTATTTGACGTAACGGGAGCTGCGGGTGAGAAGGCCAGCATTCGGGTGCAGGCGCTGGATTGGGCGCAAGCCGGACCTGTGACCTTCCAGTGCGATGATGATCAGCTGGCGGTCGTGCTCCTGAGCGGTTGTCGTTGCGATGCGGTGGGCTTTTTCAATCTGTTGGCGGGGTGCAAACCCCTCTATATCGAGCAGTGGCTCAGCTATCTGCAAGAGAGCGGTCGCATTGGCAAGTGGAGCCACCAGACCGAGAGTCCCGCCGATGGGGACTATCTGGCCAGAGCCGGTCTGGAGCACGATGAACTCAATACCCTGCTTGGCCAGGTCTATCAGGTGGCGGGGTTCAATCGCCTGCAAATCAACCGTTACCTCAAGAACCGCCACAACCCCACCACGCTGGCGACCCGTTACGACCAAAAAGAGCTGGAGCGCTATCGTCAGCTCAATGACATCATTCTGACCCTTTTGAAGCTGAAGCATCCTCAGTAAAGAGCCCCAGCTGGCTGATATCCGGTCGCAGCGGTTGCGGCCGGGCGATCAGATAGCCCTGCAAGCCATCCACATACATCCCCTGCAGCAGCTGTTTCTGGCCAAGCTGTTCCACCCCCTCTGCAATCACCTGACACCCCATCCGATGTGATACATCGACGATCATCCGCACGAACTGCTGGTTGGTCTGATCCTGCTCCAGCCCGGTGATCAGGGCAGGATCGAGCTTGATGTAGTCGGGCTTGAGCTCGCGAAACAGGGTAAAGGAGCCGATCCCCTTGCCGAAATTGGCGATGGCCGAGCGGCTGCCGTTGCGGCGCAGCAGTTCAAACACTCGCTTGGCGCCGGTCAGGTTGCGTTCCAGATGCTCTTCATCCAGTTCGAACACCAGATTGGCGCTGGTATTGGGATCTTTGAGCAGCTGGCGGTCAAGCCAGATCAGGAAGGCGCTGTTTTGCAGCAAGTTGGGAGAGAGATTGATCCCCCAGCGACTCTGGTTGGCACCAAAGGCCCGGTACTGACGCATGATGTGGGTAATGACCAGCTGCTCCAGCCGCATCACCATATCCAGCCGCTGGGCCATGGCAAACAGGGTGTCGGTGGGCAGGGCGGTGCCGTCATTGCCGCTGAAGCGGGTGTAGATCTCGTTGTAAGCCAGCATGCTGCGGTGCAGGGGCTGGATCGGCTGGTAGGTAAAGCTGAGTCGCTCCTGCGCCAGCACTTCGGTCAGCACGTCGCGCCAGTGGTGTTGCCCCTGCAGATCGGAGGCGCTGTCATCCTGCTGGATGGCCCAGCCGTTGATGGTTTCGGTCTGGGCGCGAGCCAGCGCCAGATCCGCTCTGGCCAGCACGGCTTCAATTTTCTGGCCGCTGCTGAGCTTGGTCAGCCCCGAGTAACCGGTGCTCTCCAGCTCGTGCTGATCCTGATAGTGATCGAAGGCCACCTTCAAATCCTGCCCCAGCAGATGGGGAGGAATATTGGCCACCGGTTGCACCAGAACGGCGAAATCAGCCCCCGAAATGCGGTAGACCTGATTGCCCGGGAAGCGGCTTACCACCCGCTTGATAAGGGCCGCCATGTCCTTGATGTAGGCATCACCAGACTGGAATCCGCGCTGGGCGTTGATCTTGCCAAGCTCGGTGGCACGGATCAGCACCAGGGTCGCGGTCTGGGTGTCCTGATCCCGCTGCAGCAACTCGGTCATGTCGCGGCGAAATGCGTGGCGGTTGAGAAGCTGAGTCAGCTCGTCGGTGGTGGCCAGGTTGCTGAGCTCGGTCAGCTGGCGATGAGCGCTCTGCTCGGCGCTTTCGAACTGTTCCAGCAGCTGTTGCAGCACCTCCCGGGAGGCGGGCTCATCGAGTTGTGAGGGATCCCGTCCCCTGATCGCCTTGACCCAGGTGAGCTCCTGATGCTGGAGCATGCCATCCATGGTGCGGATGGCCAGCATCAACAGCAGGATCATGCCAAGCAGTGTGGTGGCCAGAATAATGGCCAATGTGAGCGGTGTGCTCTGAAGGGCCAACCAAACTGCTTGCAGGAGCAGCAGGGGTATGGTCACTATGGTGGCGATCAGAAAGAGGGTACGTCCGAGCTTGTGAACCATCTTGTCATCCTTGAAGTGGCTGCTTTGTGGGGGAATTTTAACCAAGCTGGCGGAGCAAAGCATGCTATTCCTCGCAACTCGGTGAAAAGGGTCAATTGAGATCGGTTAAATGTGAGTGAAACCACTTTCACAGGTGCCGAAACAGGCGAAGATGAGTTGAAAATAGATCAAACAAGGCAGAGGTAAATCATGTTGTTAGAGCCCGAAAATAGTGCCAAAGCACGACAATTATTGAACCAGAGTATGGCACTGGTGCTGGCGGGTGGACGTGGTAGTCGCCTGAAGCAGTTGACTGACAACCGCGCCAAGCCTGCCGTCCATTTCGGTGGCAAATTCCGGATCATTGATTTTGTGCTCTCCAACTGTATCAACTCGGGGATCCGCCGCGTTGGTGTAGTCACCCAATACAAATCTCACAGCCTGCTGCGTCACCTGCAATCGGGCTGGTCCTTCCTGCGTTACCAGATGAACGAATTCATCGACCTGCTCCCTGCCCAGCAACGGGTGGATGAGGTGCACTGGTATCGCGGCACCGCCGATGCCATCTATCAGAACGTCGATATCATCCGTGACTACGGCCCCAAATACTTGGTGGTGCTGGCGGGGGATCACATCTACAAGATGGATTACGCCGCCATGCTGCTCGACCATGTGCGCCTTGGTGCCAAGGTGACGGTCGCCTGTATCGAGGTGCCGCGGGCCGAGGCATCCGCCTTCGGGATCATGGATATCGACGAGCAGCGCAAGATCCGCGCCTTCGTCGAAAAACCGGCCAATCCGCCCGCCATGCCAGGTTGCGAAGATCGCTCGCTGGCCTCCATGGGGATCTATATCTTCGAGGCGGAGTACCTCTACCAACTGCTGGAGGAGGATATTCACAATCAGGACTCCAAGCACGACTTCGGGATGGATGTGATCCCCCGCATCGTGGAGGAGGGGCTGGCCTTTGCTCACCCCTTCAACATGTCCTGTGTCGGGGCGCGCGAGGGACAAAAGCCCTACTGGCGTGATGTAGGTACCCTGGATTCATTCTGGGAAGCGAACATGGATCTCGCCTCCGTGTTGCCCGAGCTCGATATTTACGATCAAAACTGGCCCATCTGGACCAGCCAGACCCTGACGCCGCCCGCCAAGTTCGTGCAGGACAGAAATGGCCAGCACGGCATGACCATCAACTCCATGTTCTCGGGCGGTACCATCGTCAGCGGGTCGTTCGTGCTCAACTCGGTGCTCTTTACCAATGTGCGGGTGCACTCCTTCTGCACCCTGGATCAGGCCATCATCTTCCCCGGGGTCGAGATTGGCGCCGGTTGCCGTCTGCGCCGGGTGGTGGTGGACAAGGGATGTGTGCTGCCCGATGGGCTGGTGGTGGGCGAGAATGCCGATGAGGATAGCCGCCGCTTCTACCGCTCCGAGCAGGGGATTGTGCTGGTGACCAAGGAGATGCTGGACAAGCTGGTTTGAGGAAAGTCCTTGAAACTGTGTCAGACGCTGTAATGCAAAGGGAGCCAATCTGGCTCCCTTTTTCATGCTGGTGAATGGCGAAGATTATTCGCTAACCACTGCTTTAGCGGCCATCACCATGGCGGTGCCGTGCTTGCCACCGGCGGCGGTCACTTGCGGTACGCCATCTTCGTCGGTGTCGCTGCCGGCACCTTCGATGATGTTCTCGCCGGAGTCACCAATCCACTCGGCCATCTGCATGCCACCGTTGACGGTGCCACGGAACCAGCTGACGTACTGACCGGTCAGCTTGGCCAGCTCCAGCTCGGGCGCCTTCTCGGCCCCTTCGTTGCGTAGATTCAGCATGGCAGAGCGCAGGGCGCCGGAGATGGCGGCCTGGGTCCAGGGAGTGTATTCACCCTGTTTACCCGCCAGCCAGGTGCCCGCTTTGGCATTGAAGTAGGCCTTGTCGGCAGCGATAAACAGCTCGCGTGCGGCAGTGCGGTACTTGGCATCGGAGGTAGCGAGGAACGCAGCGGTCAGACCACGGATGGCTGCGAACTGTGCATCGATGGAGTGGCCGGCATCGAGCTTGCCACCCAGGGTGATGCCGTCATGCACCAGACCATTTTTGCCCTTGAGGTTGGCAAGGATGAAATCGGCCTGTTTGCGGATCAAGTCGAGCGCCTGTTGACCCTGCTTGGTCTTGAGGTTCAGCTCGCCATTGTCACCGGCGGCGTAACCGACCGGCAGCGCGTCCTGAGCGCGCTGGAAGATCTGCAGGGCGACCAGTGCGTAAGCAGCGTCAAAGGTGGTGACGTGCTTGCCCTGTTTTCCAGCCTGCCAGCTGTCGACCAGGGTGCCAGCCTTGGTATCAAAGTGCAGGGCTACCAGGTTCTTGAAGGTGAGGTTTGAGAGATTGATCGCCAGCGAGAAGGCATCGCTGCCTGCGACCGCTTTGCCCAGGTCATTGGTCTTGTTGGCAGCCGGTGCGGCGGCAAACGGCGCGCCGTCAAACACGGCGTGGAAGGCCGGGTTCTGGTTGGTGTTGGCGCTGCGCTGATCGCTGAAGGCATAGAACTCGGAGAGCGGCCACAGCATCATCCAGGCATCGCGCAGCTGGGCGGAGCCATCCACCACCTCCAGCTTGCCGATGGCACCGGCATCGTTGTTGCTGGTTTCGGTCACTTTCACCTGATGGGGGAAGTAGACAACGCCCTTGGCCGGATCGTACTGCGGGGTGATCTTGGCGCCCAGTTGCTTGCCATCGAAGCCAAGCTGGTTCTGCATGATGGCCAGCTTGTCGATGGATTGCTCGGTCAGCATCATGCCATTGAAGCCATCGGCGGCAGAGACGCCCAGCTTGTGTTTGCCATCCTGATCCATGGTGGCGGAGGCGGCTTCTACCTCTTCATCGGTCTCGGCCACGTGCATGCCGCCGAGGAAGTCTTGCGACCACATCACCTCTTTGAGCAGGATACCGCCCACCGCTGCGGGCACCAGCAGGTTGTCGCTGCCGCTCCAGCGCAGGGTGCTGTAGTCGCGGAAGTAGGCTGGCACCTGGGTCTTGACGGTTTTCTCGGTCCCTTTGGCGGTCTTGATGGTGATCTGGTCGCCATTGACCGGGGTGGCGTTGACGGCCTGGGCAAACTCCGGATTGGCGGAGGCATAGGGCAGGGAGAGGGGATACATGCCCTGCGGCACTTCATCAGCCGGGAAGCCAACGGCATCGGCCATGGCCAGCACCCGTTGCCCCAGAGAGGCCATGGTGCCGCCACGGGCCAGGTTTTGCGGCCCGTTCACCAGATGCGGGCCCATGCCGGATTGGTAGTTGAGGGCGTACATCGCCTCTTCGGAGTATTCGTATGATTCGATGCCGGCAGCGAAGTCGAACGGGGTCGGCTCATCAGCACGGTTGGCATCCAGCACATCCAGATCCAGCCCCAGCGCTTCGGCAAGCGGCTCACCGGAGAGCTCGAATTCGGTATAGGCCAGCATGTTGGCGGCGGTATTGAATGTCTTGTCTTCGACTTTGACGGCAGCGTGTGCGGCGCCGCTGATCAGTGCGCAGGCGATCGCCTGAACCAGTACGGTTTTTCTCATGTCCCTTCTCACCATTGGTTTTATTATTGACGCTTCTCATGACGAATCTAAATGAGAATGGTCTGCATTATGCTGTGTTGAGGGGGACTTGAGAAGTAAAAAACCGCCCTGATCGGTAGCACGTTAAAGCAGACGTGTGCTGTCGAAGAGGGCGGTTATCTGTTTATTGCGCTGAACGTGCCGGTGCGGCGGCGATCAGAGCAGCTTGAACGGGATGACCAGACGGCCCGGCTCTACCTTGAGGGCTTCGACCTTCTCCTTGATCCTGGCTTCGTTCTTGCGGCTGCTGTCGAGGCGGTAGACCGGCGTCTGCGACAGGAACAGGGAGAGCGACTGATTGAAGGTGGGCAGCAGCGGGGTGAGGGCGGCCCCGATATCGGCCGGCTCGGTTTTGACCGAGATCAGCTCAAGATCGCGCAGATAGATGGCGCCCTGATCGGCCACATAGTCCGGGCGTGCGCTCAGGGCAAAGCGGATCTTCATCTGCTGGCTGCCAAGTGGACTGCTCACCTGCAGGTCGCCAGTGGCGTCCAGCTCGATGCGATCTGCTTGTTTGCGGCCTATACGGCTCTGCATCTCATCCAGACGGATCTTGCTCGACATGATGCCGGGGATCCCCAGCTGTTTTTCAAAAGAGACCTGATCTTTGAGGTATTGGTTGATTTCGGCCTCGCTGACGTTGTACTGGGTCAGGGAGCAGGCCCCCAGCAGCAAGGCGAGGGGGAGTAACAACAGCTGTTTCAACATGATGGATTCCGCTTGGGCAACTATGATGGCGCTATCTTACGCGATAACGGGCGTGGAATGAGAGCCTCATACCGTGGGAAACCACGGAGTTGCTGCATTCCCGACTGTTTTTTGGCAACCGCCGGGTTCATCATCGAAGGGTGAGCGGAATAGGGCTGAGCTGTTGGCTGCGGGCGCAGGTCTACGCCTGAGCAGAGAGAGAACAGAGAGCGAGAAGAGCACAGAGAACGAGGAGAGCGTAATGGTTCGGATGGGCAAGGTTGGCCGCAGGGCGCTGCTGTGGCTTGGCTGCATGATGGGACTCTGGAGCCCGTCGCTGTGGGCCGAGGTGAAGGTGATCCCGGTCTTTGAGGCGCAGGCCGCGGTGCAGACCCTCAAGGAGATCTATCCCCAGCTTGGGGTCAGCGCCATGGGGAATCAGCTGGTGCTGAGCGGGACGCCAGCCCAGCTGCAGGAGGCCGAAGCCACGCTGGCGCAGATCAACCAGCCACCGCAAAGCCTGCTTATCGAGTGGCGGGTCGATGGTGCCGCCAGCGGTCAGCAACTGGGGGGTTCAATCAGTCGCGACGAGGCCAAGCGGCAGTGGCTGCTCGATGGCAACGCCCGGCAGTACCAGCGCAGCCAGAACGACAGCTGGCAGGTGCGCGGGCTGTCGGGCCGTCCCGTGCTGCTGCAGATGGGCTCCTATCAGCCGGTCACCTTCTATCAGTGGAACGGGGGCGCCGTGGTGGGGATGATGCCGCTGGTGAACGGCCTCTATGCCACGGCCACCTTGATTGGCGATCGGGTGCAGATTGCGCTGAGCAGCGAACAGGCGAGGCTGGAGCAGGGCTCCATCAATCGTGGGCAGAGTGCCACTGAGGTGAGCGGGGCCCCAGGCCAGTGGCTGACGGTGGGAGAGCTTTCGACCAGCTCAGCGGATCAGGGGAGTAGCCTCGGCACCCAGTTACAGGGCGGGCGAGGCAGCCAGAGCGAGCGCCAGACCCTGCAGGTCCGGGTCACTCGCCAATAGGTGTCAGCCCCGTCAGTGGGGCTGGTCTGCGGCATATTCCCGTAGTTGGCGACTGCGCAGCAGATACCAGAGTGACCAGAGGCTGGCGACCAGCACCAGTGCGGTGGGCCAGCTGAACGACCACTTTTGCAGATTGAGGCTGTGCAACTGCATCAGCAGGCCGCTGACGGCAGAGCAGAGCAGCAGCAGCGGGCTGTGGCGCCGGAGTCTGGCGCGAATGCTCTGGGTCTGCTGATAGGTGCCGCCGCAGGCGAGCAACGCCAGCATGGCGGGCACGTCGGTCAGCAGGCTGATGTAGAGGGTGATCTTGTCCGGATAGAAGAGGGTCAGGATCTCGCTGCCGCTCTCGCGGGTGACCCCTGCCATCAGAAAGAGCCAAACCGAGCGGGTCAGCAACAGGGCGATGGGCCAGAACCAGAGGGGCGGGCGCAACTGGCCGTGATCGTCATATCGGTGTTCGGGGTAGAGGGTCATGGTTGCCCGTTATCCACTTGAATTGAGTGATGGAGGGGATATGGGGCGACGAAGCGCCCTTTGCAAGGCATTGGGGGTGGCGCAAATTAATCGGGGGGCCATGCCCCCCAATCTGTTTCTTCAGATATCGCAGCGCGCGTCGGCGGCGTTACAGCCAGCCTTTGCGCTTGAAGAAGAGGCCGGTGCCGAGCGATGACATCACCATCAGCACCAGTGACATGGGATAACCATACTCCCAGGCGAGCTCCGGCATGCGGCCGAAGTTCATGCCGTAGATACTGGCGATCAGGGTCGGCGGCAGGAAGATCACGGCGGCTACCGAGAAGATCTTGATCACCTTGTTCTGCTCCAGATTGGTTACCCCCATGGAGGCCTCCAGCTGGAAGTTGATCTTGTCAAACAGGAATTGTGTGTGGGGCAAGAGAGACTCCACGTCGTGCAGCATCTCGTCGATCCACTTGTTCTGCTCAAGGCTCATGCGCTGGCGCAGGCTGCGTTTGAGGAAACGCAGGGCGCGGCGGGTATCGTGCAGAGAGAGACGGATCTGGCCGTTGGCTTCTTCCTGCGCCATCAACTCTTTCAGCATGGGGTTGATCTGATCCGGCTCGAAGATCTGATCGGCGGTGTTTTCCAAGGTCTTGTAACCATCTTCGATAAGGTCGGAGAGGTACTCCACCTTGAGGTTTTGCACCTCCAGCAGGATATCGAGGGCATCCTCCACCTCCAGCCGATCCTGGCGCATATAGTGGCGCAGCAGGCGCACCAGCCCGATGTCATCTTCGCGAATGCTGATCAGCAGGTTGTTGCGCAGGGTAAAGGAGACGTGGACACCCTTGGTGTCACGACCGATCCGCTGGGGAAACAGGGAGTGAATGTGCAGACCATCGGTATCCCAGTAAAAACGGGCGGATGCTTCGATGTCGTCGAGCTCTTCCTTGTCGGGGACCTCTTCCAGGAACAGGCCCGTCAACCATTCTCGCTCTGCCGTGTCCGGCTTGTAGGCATCCAGCCAGACCGTGTTGTCAGGTACTATGTCGTCAGGCCCGAGCGTGACTATGTCCAGCACCTTGTTGTTGAGAATGTAGGCGGTGATCATCTGTCCCCCCTTAAAAAGTCATGGGTAATCAGGGATGGTTGCACAGGTCATGCGGCCTTAGATCGCTGCAGAAGGCGATCCCGTGGATAAGCAGATCGGGCCGATGGAAAACCTGAATGCGGCGAACTATACAGGGGCGGGCCGCGCTTGTCAGGGGCTATTCATCAGGGATTCAGCTTGTTTGTTCAAAAAAACAGCGAGGTCGGATCACCTGAGTGGCTATGCGGGGTAGAACCCAGCCTTTGGCTGGGGGAGGGCTAGCTGGGGCTGCTTGTTGCCGCTACCCCGCTTCATCACATATTCGGATAATTGGGCCCGGAGCCCCCCTGTGGCGGCGTCCAGATAATGTTTTGACTGGGGTCCTTGATATCGCAGGTTTTGCAGTGGATACAGTTGGCGGCGTTGATCTGCAGTTTGGCCGCGCCTTCCATTTCCAGCACTTCAAACACCCCTGCCGGGCAGTAGCGTTGAGCGGGTTCTGCCCAGGTGGGCAGATTGACCTCGACCGGAATGCGCTCGTCCTGCAGCTTGAGGTGACAAGGCTGATCCTCGTCGTGGCTGGTGTTGGCCAGATACACAGACGAGAGCTTGTCAAAGCTCAGCTTGCCATCGGGTTTGGGATAATGGATGGGCTCGCAGCGGCTGGCCACGCGCAGCTGACGGTAGTCGTGAGCCTTATCGAGCAGCTTGAAGGGCGAGCTTGCGCCAAACAGCCGTTGCTCCAGCCAGTTGAAGGCACCGCCCAACCAGGGACCATAGCGGTGAAGCGCCGCGCCGAAGTTGCGCGCCGCCTTGAGCTCGCGGGCCAGCCAGCTCTGTTGCAGCTCGTCACCATACTGGGCCAGATCCCGGCCTCCCTCATCGCCCCCCCGCAGGGCCATCGCGACGGTTTTTGCCGCCAGCATTCCCGATTTCATGGCGGTGTGGATCCCCTTGATGCGGGAAAAGTCGAGGGTGCCGGCATCGCAGCCGATCAGCAGTCCGCCCGGGAAGTGCATGCGGGGCAGGGCGTGCCAGCCCCCCTTGGTGATGGCGCGGGCGCCATAGCTGATGCGTTCCCCCCCTTGCAACACGCCGGCGATAAGCGGGTGATGCTTGAGGCGCTGGAATTCGTCGAACGGGCTGAGCCAGGGATTCTGGTAGTTGAGATCGACAATCAGCCCGACCGCAACCTGATCCCCCTCCATTTGATAGAGATAGAAACCGCCGTGGCTATTGCCGCCCCCTTGCTTGCCAAGGGGCCAGCCACTGCCGTGCAGCACCTGTCCCGCCTTGCCCCGACCTGCAGGCAGTTGCCACAGCTCTTTGAAGCCGATGGCATAGTGCTGGGGCTGGGCAGGGCTTGCCAGGTTGAAGTCGGCGATCAGCTGTTTGCCGAGATGGCCGCGGGCCCCTTCGGCAAAGAGGGTGTAGCGGCCGAGCAGCGCCATGCCGGGCACATGATCAGCTTTCGGGTTGCCAGCGCGATCCAGCCCCAGATCGCCGGTGATGACCCCCTTGACCCGGCCCGCTTCCATGATAAGTTCGCTGGCGGTAAACCCCGGGTATATTTCGACTCCCAGTTTTTCCGCCTGCTGGCCGAGCCAGCGGCAGAGATTGCCAAGACTGACGATGTGACAGCCCTCATTGTGCATTCGGGGCGGCACGGCCCAGGCGGGCAGTTGCAGGGAGCGTTGCTCGCTTTGCAGCAGATGCACCTGATCGTCGCTGACCGGCACGCCGAGCGGCGCTTGCTGCCAGCCATCCGGCAGCAGCTCTTGCAAGGCGACGGGATCAAACAGGGCGCCGGAGAGCAGATGGGCGCCAATTTCCGCCCCTTTCTCCAGCAGACAGACGGAGAGAGTAGCATCCTGCTGTTTCAGGGCGATGGCTGCACTGAGCCCCGCCGGACCGCCGCCGACGATGACGACATCAAATTCCATTGCTTCCCGTTCCATCTTGCCTCTGCGCTCTGGTTGGCCTAGGGTAATGCTGGTAGTTTACGTAAACGTAAAGTAGTTGTAAGCAAAACTGAGCAAGAAAAAGCAAAAAATCAGGGAAGAGCGTACTGCAACAAACGCAGAGGCACACTAATGAATTCAATCCAAAGAGATGAGGCATGACCCCATGAAGCTGCTGGTCGCGATCAAACGGGTAGTCGACTACAACGTCAAGATCCGGGTGAAGGGAGACGGCTCCGACGTGGAGCTCGCCAATGTGAAGATGGGGATCAACCCCTTTTGTGAAATTGCGGTGGAGGAGGGGGTCAGGCTGCGGGAAGCCGGGGTTGCCAGCGAACTGGTGGTGGTGACCTTTGGCCCTGACGCTGCCGCCGAGCAACTGCGCCATGGGCTGGCGCTGGGGGCGGATCGGGCGCTGCACTATATAACCTGTGAGAGTGTCACCGATGAGACGCTCACCCCGCTGACTGTCGCCCGCGCCTTGCACAAGGTGTGTGAGCAGGAGCTGCCGGATCTGGTGCTGCTCGGCAAGCAATCCATCGATTCAGACAACAATCAGGTGGCCCAGATGCTGGCTGCCCTCAATGAGTGGCCGCTGGCGACCTGCGCGTCAGCCCTCAAGGTGGAAGCGGGGGAACTGCTGGTGACCCGCGAAATCGACGGTGGCCTCGAGACCCTGGGCATGCCGTTGCCTGCCGTGGTGAGCGCCGATCTGCGTTTGAATGAACCGCGCTTTGCTTCGTTGCCCAACATCATGAAGGCCAAGCGCAAGCCGCTTGATAGCGCCCCGTTCTCGACACTCGCCGTTGAGGTGGCCAATCAGACCCGCTTGCTAGGAGTGATGGCACCGCCAGCCCGCAGCGCCGGGATCAAGGTGGGCTCGGTGGACGAGCTGGTGGACAAACTCAAACACGAAGCGAAGGTGCTGCCATGAGCGTGCTGATCATTGCCGAACATCATCAGGGCCATCTGGCCGACAACGTGGCACAACTGGTCACCGCTGCCGTCTCCATCGGCGGTCAGGTTGACCTGCTGTTGCTGGGTCAGGGGCTGACCGAGGCGGGTGAACAGGCGGCTGCCCTTGGCGGTGTCGACAAGGTGTTGCTTGCCGAACATCCCCGCTTGGCCGACGGGCTGCTGGATGGGGTGGACAAGCTGCTGGCCAGCTGGTGTGAAGGTTACAGCCACTGCCTGATGGCGGCGAGTGCCATGGGCAAGGCGCTGCTGCCACAGGTGGCGGCCCGGCTCGGGGTGGAGATGCTCTCCGAGGTGACGGCTATCGAGAGCAGCGACACCTTCCTGCGCCCTATCTATGCGGGCAATGCCATCGCCAGAGTGGCAAGCTCGGCGCCCGTCAAAGTGATGACGGTGCGGGCCACCGCGTTTGCCAAGGCGGCGACAGGCGGGCAGGCTCTCATCGAGCGCTTGGCCGTGCCCGAATTCGCTGGTCGTACCCGGTTGGTCGAGCGCCGCGCGGTGCGCTCCAGCAGGCCCGAACTGACCGCCGCTCGGGTGGTTGTCTCCGGTGGCCGGGCGCTGGGCTCAAAGGCGCAGTTTGCTTTGATAGAAGCGCTGGCCGACAAGCTGGGTGGGGCGGTGGGCGCATCGCGAGCCGCCGTTGATGCGGGATATGTCGCTAACGATCTGCAAGTGGGGCAGACCGGCAAGGTGGTGGCGCCCGAGCTCTATATCGCGGTCGGCATTTCGGGCGCCATCCAGCATCTGGCGGGGATGAAGGAGTCGAAGGTGATCGTGGCCATCAACAAGGACAGTGAAGCCCCCATCTTTCAGGTGGCTGACTACGGGCTGGTGGGGGATCTCTTCACTCTGCTGCCGGAGCTCACCGCCAAACTGTAAATTTGTCAGAAATGGCTGAGCTGTGGTCGTTTATGCGCTCTGCCCGCCATTTCTGTGCATGTTCCCTGCAAGCCCTGACCCGTTCAGGGCTTTTTCTCCTGCAAGGGGGTCGCAGAGTGACGGTAAAAGGTTGAGCCAGCTCCCAAAAAGCCTTTGATCCGCTGGCTGCTCTTGTGTAAAACCTGACAAGTCATCGATTACTCTCATCCACTCACGGAAAGCGTCATGAGCAAACAGATTTACAACTTCTGCGCCGGCCCCGCCATGCTGCCGGTTGAAGTCATGGAGCGCGCCCAGCGCGAATTTTGTAATTTTCAGGGGCTGGGAGCCTCGGTCATGGAGCTTTCCCATCGCGGCAAGCCCTACATGGCGGTTGCCGAGAAGGCCGAAGCTGATCTGCGCGAGCTGCTGGCGGTGCCGGACAACTACAAGGTGCTCTTCATGCACGGTGGCGGCCGCGGTCAGTTCTCCGCCGTGCCCATGAACCTGCTGGGCGGGGCCAACAAGAAGGCGGACTTCCTGCTGACCGGTGTCTGGTCCCAGAGCGCGGTGGATGAAGCCAAAAAGTATGGCGATATCCAGACCTTCCAGGGGGTTGCCAAGAACGAGCAGGGGATCTCCCACCTGCTGCCGACCCCGGCGTTTCGCGCCGATGCGGCTTATGTTCACTACTGTCCGAACGAAACCATCGACGGCATCGAGATGTTTGACATCCCGGCTACCGGCGAGGTGCCGCTGGTGGCGGATCTCTCCTCCACCATTCTCTCCCGTCCTCTCGATGTGAGCCGCTTTGGCATCATCTATGCTGGTGCCCAGAAAAATATCGGGCCGTCCGGGCTTGCCATCGCCATCGTGCGCGATGACTTGCTGGATCAGGCGAGAGCCGATGTCCCCTCGATTTTCGACTACAAGCTGACTGCCAAGAACGACTCCATGTTCAACACGCCGCCCACCTACGCCTGGTATCTGGCCGGTCTGGTGTTCGAGTGGCTGAAAGAACAGGGTGGCCTCGAGGCGATGGAAGCGCGCAACAAGGAGAAGGCCGACTTCCTCTATGACTATCTCGATCAGTCGAGCTTCTACGGCAATCAGGTGAATGTCAGCTGCCGTTCGCGGATGAACATCCCGTTCCAGCTGAAAAATGCCGAGCTGGACAAGCAGTTCCTGGCCGAATCGGAAGCCGCTGGCCTGCTGGCCCTCAAAGGACACCGCATTGTCGGTGGCATGCGCGCCAGCATCTACAATGCCATGCCGCTGGAGGGAGTGAAGGCCTTGGTGAGCTTTATGGATGGCTTTGCCAAACGCCACGGCTGAGAAGAGAGTACATACGTGCTTGCTGGCGGCCTCTCTTGACAACTCGTGAGCCGCTTCCAGCTATTGCAGTGATTCAAGACGCCGGGGATACCCCGGCGTCTTTTTTTCAACAGAACCAGCGCGCTGGCGTTTGCTGTGCGATTTCCCCTGAAAGTGCCCTTGCCGAGCGGGACGCAGGCTGTTAACGTCCGGACAGGCGTTTATTTTTGAGATAGCACAGGAAGTCTATGAATTCGTTGCGTTTGGAACCCATTTCTCGTGTGGCCGGTGAGGTCAATCTGCCCGGCTCCAAGAGTGTCTCTAACCGTGCGCTGCTGCTGGCGGCGCTGGCTCGTGGCACCACCCGTCTGACCAACCTGCTCGACAGCGATGACATTCGTCACATGCTGGCTGCGCTGACCCAGCTCGGGGTCAAGTACAAGCTCTCCGCCGACAAGACCGAGTGCACCGTGCAGGGTCTGGGTCGCAGCTTTGCGGTGAAAGAGCCGGTCAATCTGTTCCTTGGCAACGCCGGTACTGCCATGCGACCGCTGTGCGCCGCGCTCTGCTTGGGCTCCGGTGAATATACCCTGGGCGGCGAGCCACGCATGGAAGAGCGTCCCATTGGCCATCTGGTGGATGCCCTGCGTGAAGCGGGTGCCCATATCCAGTACCTCAAACACGATGGTTATCCGCCGCTGGTGGTGGACGCCAAGGGGCTGTGGGGCGGCGACGTCCATGTCGATGGTTCTGTTTCCAGCCAGTTCCTGACCGCATTTTTGATGGCGGCGCCGATGGCGGCCGGTGATACCCGGATCCACATCAAGGGAGAGCTGGTCTCCAAGCCTTACATCGACATCACTCTGCACATCATGAAGCAGTTCGGGGTGGTCATCGAGCACGACAACTACAAGCTGTTCTACATCAAGGGCAACCAGACCTACATCAGCCCGGGTGACTTTCTGGTGGAAGGGGATGCCTCCAGCGCCTCCTACTTCCTCGCGGCGGGTGCCATCAAGGGCAAGGTACGGGTCACCGGTATCGGCAAGCACAGCATTCAGGGTGATATTCACTTCGCCGATGTGCTGGAGAAGATGGGCGCGCGCATCACCTGGGGTGATGATTTCATCGAGGCGGAGCAGGCGCCGCTGCACGGAGTGGATATGGACATGAACCATATTCCCGATGCGGCCATGACCATCGCGGTTGCCGCGCTGTTTGCCGAGGGGCCGACCTCCATTCGCAATATCTACAACTGGCGGGTGAAAGAGACCGATCGTCTGCACGCCATGGCGACCGAGCTGCGCAAGCTGGGCGTCGAAGTGGAGGAGGGGCATGACTTTATCACAGTGACCCCGCCGACCCAGCTCAAGCATGCCGAGATCGATACCTACAACGATCACCGTATCGCCATGTGCTTCTCGCTGGTGGCGCTGTCGGATACCCCGGTCACCATCAATGATCCCAAGTGCACCTCGAAGACCTTCCCGGATTACTTCGACAAGCTGGCCAGTATCAGCCAGCGTGGCTGATCACTGACAAACCCGTCATCACCGACGCTTCGGGCCCGCGCTGAGCGGGCCTTTTTGCCCTCCTCATCCGCACTTCCATTTCGCTTAGCATCATTTCAATAACTTGCAAGATTGCTCCGCAAAATAGTTTTGTGATTGCTGTAATTTCCTATTTACACATGGGCTGTCGCGGGCTATGTTGAGATTTCCTAATCGCAGTCATCTAGCAGGAAGCCTTGTCATGCAGCATCAAACCGACGACGTTCGTATCAGTGAAATCAAAGAGTTATTACCCCCGGTTGCGGTGCTTGAGAAGTTTCCGGCTACCGAGGTGGCCTCGTCCACCGTTTTTGAATCCCGTCAGGCCATTCACAATATCCTGGCCGGCGAAGATGATCGTCTGCTGGTGGTGATTGGTCCTTGCTCCATCCATGATCCGGTTGCCGCGCTGGAGTATGGCAAGCGCCTCAAGGCGTTGCGCGACGAGCTGAAAGGTCAGCTGGAGATCGTGATGCGGGTCTACTTCGAAAAACCGCGTACCACAGTGGGCTGGAAGGGGCTGATCAACGATCCGTACCTCGACAACAGCTGCAAGATCAACGATGGTCTGCGCATTGGTCGCAAGCTGTTGCTGGATCTCAACGACATGGGGCTGCCAACTGCCTCCGAGTTCCTCGACATGATCACCCCGCAATATGTGGCGGATCTGATGAGCTGGGGCGCGATCGGTGCCCGTACTACCGAATCCCAGGTACACCGCGAGCTGGCCTCCGGCCTCTCCTGTCCGGTGGGCTTCAAGAACGGTACTGACGGCACCATCAAGGTTGCCATCGATGCCATTGGCGCTGCCAGTGCGCCGCACCACTTCCTGTCGGTCACCAAATACGGTCACTCCGCCATCGTGGCGACCCGCGGCAACCCGGACTGTCACATCATTCTGCGTGGTGGTCGTGAGCCGAACTACAGCGCGGCTCATGTTGATGAGGTGGTGAAGGGGCTGGAGAAGGCCGGTCTGCCACAGAAGGTGATGATCGACTTTAGTCATGCCAACAGCAGCAAGCAGTTCAAGAACCAGATGGTGGTGGCTGAGGATGTGGCCAGCCAACTGCGTGCCGGTAGCAAGGCGGTGTTTGGGGTAATGGTGGAGAGCCATTTGGTGGAAGGCCGTCAGGATCTGGTGGAAGGGTGTGAACTCACCGTCGGCCAGAGCATCACCGATGCCTGCATCGGTTGGGCTGATACCGAAGTGTTGCTGCGCAACCTGGCGGATGCAGTCGCAACCCGCAACGCCCGCTAAAGTCATCCCGGCGGCGCTGTTAATCGTCAACGCGCCGCTGGAACAGCAACGATGCCATTCGGCCAAATCGAATCCATAAAGCAAAAGCGCGACCCTCGGGTCGCGCTTTTTCATATGTGAAGCGGATTACCAACGGTAGGTTTTCAGCAGCGCCTCCAGTTTCTGACACTGCTCCACCAACTGAATGCTGGCGAGGTTGGCGGCGTGCGCCTGACCCAGGGTATCGTTGGAGGTGTTGCGAATATCGCTTACCGAACTGTCTACCTCATGGCAGACCCTGTCCTGCTCTTCGGCCGACTGGGCCATCTGGGCGTTGAGGTCGTTGATACGGGCGATGCGCTCGATGATGTTCTGCATGGCTGCCAGGGTCGCTTCGGTCTTGCTGATGCTCTCATCGGCTTTGCTTTTTGCATCCCCGATCACCGTAACTGCGCTCTGGGCCTCATTTTGCAGGGCGGCGATCATCTGGGAGATCTCTTCGCTGGCGGCGCGGCTGCGGTTGGAGAGGGCCCGCACTTCATCGGCTACTACCGCAAAGCCACGGCCTTGCTCACCTGCCCGCGCCGCTTCAATGGCAGCGTTGAGGGCCAGCAGGTTGGTCTGATCGGCAATCCCCTTGATCACCTCGAGCACACCGTCAACCGCAAGACAGCGGCTGTCGAGTTGCTGGATCACCTGATCCACCCGATCGATCTCTGCCGACATCTCGCCCATATCGGTGATGGAGTGCTGGGCGAGGCGGCTGGTGTCGGCGGCATCCTGATTGGTGAGGGCCGAGAGCTCGGCGCTATGGCGGGCATGTTCGCGCACTTCATGAGAGCTGGCGGCCAGCTCGCTCACGGCGGCGGCGACCTGGGTGGTCATCCCCTCTTGCTGGCGGGCCGAGTTTTCGGTCTGGGTCGCCACCTGACGGATCTGGTTTGATTCCTGATAGAGCTGGTGGGTTGCCCCTTCCACCTCCTGCAGGCTGTGGCGGAATCCCTGCACCATATCATTGACGGCGCGGGTCATCTGGCCCAGTTCATCCCGGCTGTCATTGACCAGGGGGAGGGCGAGGTCGCGTTCTTTGGCCATCCGGATCATGGTGAGCTGCAGCTGGCGCAGTGGGTGTTTCACGTAGTGTTGCAATACCCACCAGAGCAAACCGAAGCCGAGGCCGAAGACGGCGGCCAGGCTGCCGCTCAGGATCAGGTTGTTGTGGCGGATCTCGCCGAAAGTGTGGCTGAGGTCATAACTGATCCGCACTGCCCCCATCACGGTCCCCTCATTGACCTGATGACAGGTGAGGCACTGGGTACCGCGATACTCCTTGTAGGCTTTGAACGGTTTGATCAGGGTGAGCCGGTTGCCCTGCTGCTCCAGAATGGCTTCGCCCTGATTGATGGCTCGCTCATCGAGGGGATCCTGCGCTTTCTGATCCGGGTGACCCGGGCCAAACAGGTTGCTGACGGCGGGGGCGCGTACCAGACGGGCTTCAACGATGCCCGCTTCACTCTTGAGTTTGGTCTGCACTATCTGCCGGTTGGCCATGCCACCTGTCATCATCAGCACGTTCACCTGATCCATATAGGTGTTGGCCATGCTCTCAACTTTCTCCTCAGCCAGCCGGATGGCGAGATCCCGTTGCAGCCAGGCAGAGAGTTCGAAGCAGAGGCCAAAGGTGGTGCTGATGACCAGCGCAAGAGGGAGGAATATTTTCCAGTTCAAGGAGAGGTTATGCATTTTGGGCAAGTTCCATGCGCTTGGTGTTGTTATGTGATCCCGTATCATCTTGATCGTAGACGAAGAAACGGCGGGAGATGGTTCTCTATCGGCACACGATAACCACTCTTGAGTAAATAATCTGTTAAGCAGATCGGTAATGCAGGTTGCCAAAATGCCTTTCGGGAGGGGGGCTGCTCCTCGGGTTGATCCAGAACAAATTGCAAGTAACGATAATCGTTATCATTGTCATTATTTGCTGATAATAGTGACCATCATGAATCTGACCCCTTCCATGACCGGCATTGCCACGCCGGATCCCCTCAAGTTTGCTTTTAGCGCCAAGACCTCGGCTCACGCCAGTCGGGGAGGGATGCGCCCCTTCCAGTTGGATGAGGCTGGCTGGCAGAGCTGGTGGCAGCGAGAGAGTGAAGCTGAGGAGCGCGCCCTCTACATCCACATTCCGTTTTGCCGCAAGCGCTGCAGCTTCTGCAATTTCTTTGAAAATGGCGCCAACCCGGCGCGGATCAACCGCTATGTCAACGCCTTGTGCGCCTCCCTTGCGCAGGCGGCTGATACCCCGCTGGCGCAGAGCATGCAGTTTTCAGCCGTCTATGTGGGGGGCGGTACGCCGACCGACATGAGCGCCGACGAGCTGGCCATGCTGGCCGCCGTGATCCGCCGTTTTCCGCTGGCGGCCGATGCCGAGGTGACGCTGGAGGGACGCCTCAACGGCTTTGATGATGAGAAATGGCAGGTGGCGTTGGCGGGGGGCTTCAACCGCTTCTCCTTCGGGGTGCAGAGCTTTGATACCCGGGTGCGTCAGCAGGCGGCCCGTTTCGATGACAGGGAGACGCTGCTGACCCGTCTGGGTGAGCTGACCCGGGATGATGCGGCTGTGATCGTGGCGGATCTCATCTTTGGTCTGCCCGGTCAGGATGATGTCGTATGGCAGCAGGATATCCGCGATGTGATGGCGAGCGGCGTACACGGGGTCGATCTCTACCAGCTCATCGCCATGCAGGGCACCAATCTGGAGCGGGCGCAGGAGAAGGGCACCCTGGATTGGCTCGCCGATGGCCAGCAGCGGGCGGCCATGTATGCCTATGGCGGGGCGCAACTGGAAGCTCACGGCTGGGAGCGTCTCTCTTGCAGCCACTGGCGGCGTAGTCCGGCCGAGCAGAGTCGTTATAACCAGATGGCCAAGCGCGGTGCGGAGATCCTCCCCTTTGGTGCCGGTGCTGGGGGCAGCATTCTTGGCCATGGCTTGATGTATGGACGGGATCTGGCCCCCTGGCACGATGCGCTGGCCAGTGGCAAGCGGGCGCCCGGGATGGTGATGGGGCGCAATCCCAATGCAAGGATGGACGGTCTGCTGCGTGGCGCCCTCGACAGTGGCGTGCTGGCGCTGGATCGTCTGCCAGCGCCTTTGCTGACCCATCTGATGCCGCTTTTTGCCGCCTGGCAGCAGCACGGGCTGGCCGAGATCGAGAATGCACGGTTGCAACTCACCCTCGCCGGACGCTTCTGGAACGTCAATATGCAGGCTGGCTTGTTCGAGTTCTTGCAGCACAATCCGCTCGATGGTTCAGCGCCGCCCAGCCATGGTACCGCCGCGGTGCGCCATTCGCTGGTTTGAGCCCGAGTGGAGCATTTGCACGACTCCGTGCGATCCATAACGAAAGAGGGAGCCTTGCAGGCTCCCTCTTTTGGCTTGGCAGTTAGCGTCGCGCGAGCTTACTCGTCGCTGCTCTCCTGATAGCTGTCGCGCATTGCTTTGGGCAAGCGGCGCATTGGCGCAAAGCCGATATCCTCGCCCACCACTTCCCGCTTGCGGGCCGGGGCGGGTTTCTTGGCTGCATCACCCTTGGCTTTGCCCTTGCCCGCGGCTGGCTTGCCCTTGGCATTGCTGCTCTTGGCGTTGGCATGACCGCGAGACCGAGGCGGGTTCTGCACCGGCTTGCTGCCCGGCAGAGTCTGGCGACTCGGCTTGCCGCTTGGCTCATACCCTTCCAGGATCTCTACGGACAGGGATTGGCCGATCAGGGCTTCGATCGCCTTGAGCTGACCCAGCTCGTCCTGGCTGACCAGCGAGATGGCCTCGCCGCCACGACCGGCGCGGCCGGTACGGCCGATACGGTGGATGTAATCTTCCGCCATCTGGGGCAGTTCGAAGTTGATCACGTAGGGCAGTTGATCGATGTCCAGACCGCGGGCGGCGATATCGGTCGCTACCAGCACCCGCACCTCGCCACTGCGAAAATCGGCCAGCGCCCGGTTGCGGGCACCCTGGCTCTTGTCACCGTGGATCGCCACGGTATTGAGACCATCTTTTTGCATCTGCTGGGCGAGGCGATCGGCGATCTGCTTGGTGCGAACAAACACCAGCACCCGCTGCCAGTTGCCACGGCCAATCATGTGGGAGAGCAGCTCGCGGCGGCGTTCCCGATCCACCTGAATGATGCGTTGGGTCACCTGTTCGGCGGCGGTGTTGCTGGGGTCTACCTCGATCAGGGTGGGATCATTGAGCAGATCATCCGCCAGCGCCTTGATGTCGCTTGAGAAGGTGGCAGAGAAAAGCAATGTCTGCCGCTCTGCAGGCAGCGCCTTCATGATACGGCGGATGTCGACGATAAAGCCCATGTCGAGCATGCGATCCGCTTCATCCAGCACCAGCACTTCCAGCTGGCTCAGGGTCAGGGCGCCCTGGGTCAGCAGATCCAGCAGACGGCCCGGGGTGGCGACCAGAATGTCTACCCCCAGCTTGATGGCGTCCAGATTGGGCTTGATGCTGACACCGCCATAGGCGATCAGAGTCTTGAACGGCAGGTGGTGGGCATACTTGATGATGCTCTCGCCCACCTGTGCCGCCAGTTCGCGGGTCGGGGTCAGTACCAGTGCGCGCACCTGACGACGGCCACGACCGTGGTTGGCCAGCAGACGCTGCAACATCGGCAGGGTGAAACCGGCCGTTTTGCCTGTGCCTGTCTGAGCGCCGCCGAGCACATCCTGACCGGCCAGAATGGCCGGAATCGCTTGCTGCTGGATGGGGGTTGGCTGTTCGTAACCCAGCTCCTTGACGGCCCGCAGAATATGCGGAGACAGACCCAGTTCGTTGAATGACATGTTCGAGAGAAACTCCTGAGATGAGCCTTTGGCTCAACGGGCAGCCAGCATGTTGGGGCCAGCCACGATATGGAAAAGATAGTGGGGCCGTAATATAGCAAAAGAGCGGCCGCTGCGCAGTAGCTGTCGCACCGGCCGCCATACAATCGTTCAACGCAGTGGCGTAAAACGGTGCGGGAGCATCAGAGCATCTCGCGGATCTGCTCGGCCAGACTCTCCGGTTTGGCCTGGGGGGCAAAGCGCTCCACCACGTTGCCATCGCGGTCGATCAGGAACTTGGTGAAGTTCCATTTGACGTTTTCCAGCCCAAGAAAGCCCGGTTTCTGTTGCTTGAGCCACTGGTAGAAGGGGTGGGCATGCTCACCGTTGACATCGCACTTGGCCATGATGGGGAAGCTGACCGGATAGTCGAGGGAGCAGAAGCGGGCGATCTCGTCCGCATCCCCCGGCTCCTGATTGCCGAACTGGTTGCAAGGGAAGCCCAAAATCACCAGCCCCTTGGGGCCGAGCTCCCGATAGAGCGTTTCCAGCCCTTCATATTGGGGAGTAAAGCCGCAGCGACTGGCCACATTGACCACCAGCACCACCTTGCCCGCCAGTTGAGTCAGCGGGTAGGGGGTACCATCCAGTCGTTGCAAAGTGAGATCGGGCAGAGGCATGAGAAGATCCTTTCGTGGGTGATGCGCGGGTTGTGCCGTGAGTAGTTCGGTCGGTGACAGAGACAAGCGCCGGATGAACAGAACATGGCGATGCGGATACGGTATCGGCTGGCTCTTGGCACCGCAAGGAGGCCGCGGCGCCTCCTCGTCCCGATTGCAAGGGCCATCACAGTTTCGACAGCCAATACGCTCTTTGGCAGGGCGG
The DNA here is from genome assembly GCF_040907905.1 of Aeromonas sp. s13. NCBI lineage: Bacteria > Pseudomonadati > Pseudomonadota > Gammaproteobacteria > Aeromonadales > Aeromonadaceae > Aeromonas > Aeromonas sp. s13. The sequence goes on from NZ_JBFOCS010000077.1 coordinate 24,782, forward strand.
GATCACAACTGGCGACAAAAATGCGGGGAGGCGGGCAGCAACTCGCGTATTGATGTTGGGACTTCTCAAGAGAAGCAAACCGGTTTGTGACTTTGCCGGTAAGTCGCTACAAAGCGCCCTCTTTCCACTCATTGTGAGCCAATCTTGGACTATCAAGCTGCCATGGATGCCATTTACACCCGGGGATGGGTGATAGTGGATGATTTTTTGACCGCCGCCGAGGTGGATGTCCTCAAAGCCTGTTTGCCAGGCGAATGGCAACCGGCCGGGATCGGCCGTGACGCCCTGCACCAGGGCAATCCCGATATTCGCCGTGACCAGATCCACTGGCTGGAGCCCTCCCTCGGTGCGCCGGTGGCTGACTACCTCGCCCGGATGGAGTCCCTGCGTCTTGCCGCCAACCGGATGCTGATGCTGGGATTGTTCGACTACGAGGCCCACTTCGCCCGCTATCGCAGCGGGGATTTTTACGCCACCCATCGGGATGCCTTTGCCGGTCGCTCCAACCGCCGTCTTACCACCGTGTTTTACCTCAACAACGACTGGCTGCCCGAAGCGGGTGGAGTGCTACGCATGTATGACGACAAGGAGCAGTTTCTGATGGATGTCAGCCCCAAGGGGGGGCGGCTGGTCATGTTTCTCTCCGAGGAGTTTCCCCACGAGGTACTGCCTGCCAATCAGGAGCGCTACAGTATTGCCGGCTGGTTTCGGGTCAATGGCAACGGCATGGGAAGGGTCGATCCCCCGCGCTGAGTGGCAATGTGTCCCGATTTTGACACAGGGGAGACTTTTCACTGCAAGAAGTGGGGTCATGGGTCTCCCATCAGCTGACAAGGGTTGATCTCCCTTGCTACACTGGCGCGCACTTATGTTCGTATCTGGCTTCGTCCGGTTTTTATGGTGGTTGGCTTATCAAATGGTCATGACGAGGCCGCTTCTCCCAAGGGATCACATCTAATGAAGAACATGCATGTCTTGCTGCTGTGCGGCGGCGGTGGCTCCGAGCACGAAGTTTCTCTGCGCAGCGCCAATTTCCTCGAGCAACAACTGGGCCTTCTGCCTGGTGTCGAAGTGACCCGCGTCGAGATGTTCGCCGATCGCTGGCTCAGTGCCGATGGCCGCGAGTGCAAGCTGGGGCTCGACAAGCTGCTTTCGTTTGACAGCGTGGCCCGTCCGGTGGATTACGTGGTGCCCTGCATCCACGGCTACCCGGGTGAGACCGGCGATCTGCAATCCTTCCTCGAGCTGGCCGGATTGCCTTATCTCGGTTGCGATGCCGAGGCGAGCAAGATCTGCTTCAACAAGATCAGCACCAAGCTGTGGCTCTCCGCCATCGGCATTCCCAACACCCCGTACCTGTTCCTGACCGAGCAAAATGAGGCGGCGCTGGCCGAGGCCAAAGCCGCGCTGGCCAAGTGGGGCAAGGTCTTTATCAAGGCGGCCTCCCAGGGCTCTTCCGTTGGCTGCTACTCCGCCAGCAACGAAGCGGACCTGGTAAAAGGCATTGCCGATGCCTTTGGTTACTCCGAACAGGTACTGATTGAGAAGGCGGTCAAGCCGCGCGAGCTGGAAGTGGCGGTTTACCAGTATGGTGACGAGCTGGTGGCGACTTATCCGGGCGAGATCTGCGTGCCGCAGGATAAGTTTTACACCTATGAAGAGAAGTACAGCAGCGCCAGCCACACCGAGACCGCACTGCGTGCCGAGGGGCTGACCCAGGCGCAGGCTGAAGCTATTCACGAGTATGCCCTCAAGGCGTTCCGTCAGCTGAAACTGACCCACCTCTCCCGCATCGACTTCTTCCTGACCGAGGAGGGGGAGATCCTGCTGAATGAAATCAACACCTTCCCGGGCATGACCTCCATCTCCATGTTCCCGAAACTGCTGGAGCATCACGGTCACCGCTTCGCCGACTACCTTGAGCAGATTCTGCGCAAGCCCAGCTAAGTGTGCTCTCCCGCTCGCGGGATGAAGCAGAGCCCAATAAAAATCCCCGCCAATTGGCGGGGATTTTTTTATGTCTTTATCAAGCGGGGCAGGCCAGCTTGAAGGGATAAACAGGCGGGGATGACTCTTCCCCGCCTGCTGCTACCTGTGGGTGTTACCGGCGGTTAGCCGCGAGCCACCCGAAAGCGCACGCTGCGAGAGTGGCACGGCGCCAGCTCACCAAACTCGCCAGCGGCTAACGCAAGGGGCAGGGGCTGTTCGTCCATCCGCACCGCTTGCCAGTCGTTCAGGGCGTGTTCGCAGCTCACTTTGCCACCCTTCAGCACAGCCTGCTCGCTCGGGTTGTAGACCCGGATCACCAGCGCCTCTTCATCCTCTGCCTTTTTCAGGGCGCTCAGCACCGGACCAGAGGGATCCATGGAGAGCAGACTGAAGTGGAGCGGGGTAGTGAAGCTTGCCTTGTTGAGCTTCATGGCATCGAACGGGATCTTGTTGTAGCAGCGCACCGGGGTGAGGTAGCTGCGCGCCGCCTGCATCACGTTGGCGCTGATGTGATCGCCAGCAAACGCCAGCAGGCTGAAACGGCAGCTGAGTTTGCCACGCACCTGGGAGTCCGGGGTGGGCAGCTTGATGCCGGAGGGGCGACCCGGGCGCAGCAGCAGCTCCTCTTTACCGAGTACGCCGACCCCGCGCAGCAGGGTGAGTGCCAGGGTGTCACACTGCTCGCCAATCACTTCAAACTCGCGCAGACCATCGCTCAGCACCGCCAGCCCCTGCTTGCCATCTTGCAGGGCGACGAAGTTCATCAGCTGCCAGACCGGAATGGGAGCCTCTTTCCACCCCTCCGCTTCCCAGTCGGCCATGGCGCTGTCGCGGGTGGGGCGAGTGATGCAGCCAAACTGGTTGTCAGAGACCACGGTGTCGCTCGGGAACGGGGTGGGGATCAGCACCCGCACCCGGTGGTCATCAGCCTGATTGTCGAGCTCCAGCTCGATGTCGATCCGTGGGCTCTGGTGCGCAAGCGTGATGCGGCAGGTGACATCGAGATGGCCGCTGCACTGGCGGTTGGTGCGCTCGGCGAGGTTGGCAGGCAATGCCATACGCAGTTTGAGCGTAGCGATGCTCTGCCACGCCTGATGGGTGACCTCGCGGGTCACCGCAAACTCGGTGGAGTAGCGCAACCACTCGTCCCGCGACGGCGAGTAGTCATACTCGTCGCCATCATCGGAGCCCTCTTCCAGCGTGAGCACCTGATCAAAGGTGGTGCCGCGCAGCTTGTCCAGGATCTGCAGGGTGCCGTTGTCATTGAGGGCGATGCGATAAAAATCGTTCTCCAGCAGATCGCCGCTGGCCGTCACCGGTTGCTCCAGTCCCGGCTGGTTGCCTTCGATATGGAGAGTGCAGTAACCCATGGCCGGCAGGGGATGGCAGAGTTGGATGTCGTACTCCATAAAGGGGTCGTAGTTGCCATAGTGCACGATCTGTCTGTCCACCAGTCCCGGGTCAATCTCGCGTCTGGCGCGGATAAAGTAGGGGACCGGCTGGCCCGCCTCATCGCGCAGGGCAAAGGATTGGGCGCGAATGCGGATGCTGGTGTTGATCACCTCCTGACGGGGGAAGGGCATCAGGTTGAACAGGCAGAGCTTGTCAGCTACCTGTACCCCGTCTTCACAGAGCTCCACCGGCATGTTGTCGACAATCTTGCGCATGTAGAAGCGGATCAGGTTCTCGGCCATGTCGTCGGCCAGAATGAAGCGGGTCATCACCTCCTGATGCACCTTGTCGCTGCAGCAGCAGCCGATGCTGTCATGGGCGTGGTTCTTCATGATCTCCTTCCACATCTTCTCTAAAAGCCCATGGTGGTACTCAAAGCCGAGCGCCCAGGCGATGCTCGCCAGCGGCTCGAGGATGTTGACGATCTTGTTCTCGATGGCGGCATGGGCCAGCTTGATGTCCATCCGGGTGGAGGAGATGGTGCGGTGTACCCGCATGTATTTGCCGTCGTTGAACTCCCCCTTGAGGGTGGCCAGCTGGTCGCGGCACGCCTCGATGCGCTCGAAGACCTGCTCGAAGCGGCTCATGTGGAATTCACGCTGGGGGTAGATTTCCCGCAGCTTGTCGATAATGGCGAAGATGTTCTGTTGCAGCGGCATCTGGTCGTGGCCGTTGGGCAGCAGGATATCCTGGGTGACCGAGGCCTTCTCCAGCACCTCGAAGTAGGATTCGAGCCGCTTGCGCAGACCTGCCTCATCTTCTGGCAGGTACTTGCCGATGGCGTAGCCGAGCGGCAGCACCTGGGCGGTCACCTCGCTGCCATCGTTGCTCTGCCAGAGGAACTCGGTCTTGTCGGTGCCGTGACGCTCGGAGCAGCCGCGCCAGAACATGGCCCGATCGATCCCGAAGCCATTGAAGATGTGGGGCAGCTGGGAGGACATGCCGAACGAGTCGGGTAGGTAACCGATCTTCATCGGCTCGCCAAGGCTAAGGCAATCGCGCATCCCGTAGAGCAGGTTGCGCAGGATGGACTCGCCGCTCACCTGCATGGTGTCGGTCTGGGTGTACCAGGGGCCGATGATGAGCTTGCCCGCTTCCACCAGCGCCTTCACCCGGGTCTTGTTCTCGGGCTGGATGGCGCAGTAATCCTCCAGCACCGCGGTCTGGCCGTCGAGCACATAGAACTTGTAGTCGGGGTCGGATTCAAGCCGCGCCAGGATCTCCGCCATGTTGTTGACCAGCAGAATGCGGGACTCCTCGGTGGTGAAGTACCACTCCCGATCCCAGTGCATGTGCGGCGTGATGTGAACTCGTGAAACTGTCATGACAATGATCCTTTGCTGACGCACGGCGGCCTTTGCCTGCCGTGGGGAAAAATAGTCTGTTGAAAAACCGGTTGTGAAGATGAGCCTTACTCTGCTGCGACCACCTGATAGGTGCCGCGCTGCATGGCGTGACGGCGCCAGCCGATCAGCACCACAGTAGAGATCAAGGTGCCCACCAGCGCCGCACCGAGCCAGACGGCGGCAGCCGTCAGGGCACCGTGGCCACCATCGTGGAGTAGGAACAGGGAGAAGATGCCGGCCCCCGGGGTGGAGAGACCAATCCCCATGGCACCCACCATGGCGCCGGTGACCACCGAGCCTGCGAGGAAGGAGCCGATCACCCGGATTGGATCTTCGATGGCCATCGGAATGGCGCCCTCGGTGATCCCTGCCAGCCCCAGCAGCCAGGTGGACTTGCCGGTCTCGATCTCGAAGGTCTGGAACAGGCGCGGCGCCAGCAGGGTGGAGAAGGTGACGGTAAAGGCCGAGACCATCTTGACCGCGCCGAAGATGGCGTAGGGGCCGTAGACGCCGTTGGCCATGGCGCCGAGGCAGAAGGCGTAGGCCGCCTTGTTGACCGGGCCACCCAGGTCAAACGAGCACATAAAGCCGAGCAGGGCGCCCAGTACCAGCGCATTGGTGCCGGAGAGACCGTTGAGCCACTCGGTGAGGCTGTTGTTGAGCCAGGCTACCGGCTGGCCGATGACAAACAGCATCAGGCTGCCCGCCACCAGAGTGCCTATCACCGGATAGAGGTAAAAGGTGAGAAAGCCGTTGAAGTTGGGGCTAAGGCGCACATGCTGCTTGACCCAGCGCATCAGGTAACCGGCGATAAGACCACCGACCACACCGCCGAGAAAACCGGAGCCAATCATGTTAGCAGCAAGACCTGCCGCAAAGCCCGGGCCCAGCGCCGGTTTGTCCGCCAGCGAATAAGCGGTATAGGCCGCCAGCACCGGCACCATCAGGGTGCCCAGCATGCCGCCGCCCAGCTTGCGGTACATCCAGAGCCAGGAGTTCTCGGTATCAAACAGATGTTGCAGGCCGAAGATCTGGGCCAGCAGCACAGAGACGGCGAGCACGGTACCGCCCGCCACGATCAGCGGCACGGCAAAGGAGATGCCGCTCAGCAGCGCCTGCTTGAGCTCGGTCTTGAGGCTCACCTTCTTGCCGGTCGGCGCATCGCTCTGGCTGGGGTTGGGCGTCGGGGCGGTGCGACCGGCCTTGGCCGCCTCCAGCGCGTCATTGAGGATCCGTTCGGCATGGCGGATGGGCTCGGCCACCGGCGTCTCGATCCGGGGGATACCGGCGAAACGCTCCTGCTCCTTGATGGCCACCTCGGCGGCGAAGATGCAGGCCACCGCAGCATCGAGTGCTGCTTGCGGCAGGCGATCCTCGATGCCGTTGGCACCCTGCTTTTCGACCAGTACCCGAATACCCAGCTTGCGACCCGCCTTTTCCAGATACTCGGCAGCCATATAGGTGTGGGCGATCCCCGCCGGGCAGGCGGTGACACAGACCACAGTGGGTTTATTTGTATCTAAGTTGTCTTCTTTTTCTGGTTGCTTGCCGCTATCCCCTTCACCATCGAGCAGCGCCATCAGTTGCTCGGCACTTTGGGCTGCCAGCACCGCCTCGCGGGTATCGTCATCCACCAGGGCGGTGGTGAGGGTGGTGAGCAGCTGCATATGGGTGGAGCCCGCCTGATCGGTCGGGATCGCCAGCATGAAGATCAGGTTGACCGGCTCGGGACCGTCGATCCCCTCCCAGCCCAGCTCCTCGCTCAGGGTAGCGACGGCAAAGGCCGCTTCGCGCACCGCATCGCACTTGCCGTGGGGCACTGCCAGCCCTTCGCCAAGGGCGGTGGGGCCTTGCGCCTCGCGGGCCATGACCGCGGCCAGAAAGGCGGCCTTGTCGTGCAGCTTGCCGGCCTGATCGAGCCGATCAGCCAGGGCATGAATGGCCGCATCCCGATCGGCAAACCGGGTTTGCAGCGTGATGAGATGGGGGCCGGTAAGACTGGTCAGATTCATGATGATCCTCTGTCAGGTTGGCTTGCCAGCAAGCCGTCATGGTGAAAGTGACAGCGATGCTAACAAACCGGCCGACTGATTTTTGTGAGTGGTATCATACAATTCATTATTTGTATTGTTTTTGTATTGTTTGGTCAAGGTGATTTGTTAGGTCAAATGAGGCTGAGCCGTTTTGTCTGCCGGGTAACTGGGGTAGAATGACGCCTCTTCCATGTATCATGGCGCAGAGCCGACGAGGTGGCCTTTCGTGTCGAAAAAACCCATGTATCGCCAGATAGCCGACACCATCCAGCAGTGGATTGCGCAAGGGGAGCTGGCCCCCGGCGATGCCCTGCCCACCGAAGCCGAGCTGCGCGAGCAGTTCGGGGTGAGCCGGGTGACGGTGCGCCAGGCCCTCAAGCAGCTGACCGAACTCAACGTCATCGAGAGCATTCAGGGCAGCGGCAGCTACGTGCGGCAGGAGAAGGTGAACTACGACATCTATCAGCTCACCAGCCTCTACGAGAAGGTGACCGATCCGGCGGCCGAGACCCACAGCGACATTCTCGCCTTCGAGGTGATCAAGGCGAGCCGCGAGCTGGCCGAGCGGCTCAATCTGCTGGAGGGGGCGCTGGTCTATTACGTCAAGCGGGTGCGCTTTATTCGCCAGATCGCGGTAACACTGGAGGAGACCTGGATGCCGCTCGCTCTCTTCCCCGATCTCAGCTATGCGGTGATGCAGGGCTCGAAGTACCACTACATCGAAGAGGTCAAGCAGCTGGTGATCGACCGCAGCGAGCAGGAGATCATTCCGGTGCTCCCTTCGGCGCAGGTGGTGGAGGCGCTCGGTATTGATCCCGCCAAACCCATTATCGAGAAGGTCTCCCGCGGCTTCTTGCAAGATGGCACCGTGTTCGAGTTCAGTCGCAACTTCTTCAAGAGCGATGATTACAAGTTCACCCTGGTCGCCCGCCGCGCCAAGGGGTGAGCAGGCGACAGCACCCGAGATGAAAAAGGCCACCACCGTGTTTGCGGTGGTGGCCTTTGTTTTTGGCTGATTGCCGGGCTGAATAGCAGATTGGCTGGTGGTTTGATGCAGCCGACCTACTGCGCAGAGTCCTTGACGATCCCCTCGACCCGCACCTGCAGGCTCCCTTGTGCCAAGGTGGTGACGAGCTGGTCGCCGTTGCTGACCTGATCGGCGCGGCTTATCACTTCTCCGCGCGCAGTGCGGGTGATGGAGTAGCCGCGCCCCAGAGTGGCGAGCGGGCTCACCCCGTCGAGGCGGGCGGTGAGCATGGCGAGGCGGTGACTAGCAAGGTCTTGCCGCTTGGCAATCAGGGCATAGAGCCGCTCCTCGGCCAGCTGGTGGCGGCGCTTGCCAGCTGCCAAGAGGCGCTCCGGACTCTTGCCTTGCAGGCGCAGTTCAAGGTTGGTGAGGCGCCGCTCACCCTGATGCAGCCGCTGGCGCAATAGCTTTTGCAAACGGGTGGAAAGCTCGTCGAGGCGCTGGGATTGTTGCTCCAGCCGCCGCTTCGGATCCTGATGGTCGAGCCGCTTTTGCAGCAGGATGAAATCGTGGCGGGCGGCGGTCTGCTGGCGACTCATCGCCTGTAGCAGTCGCTGCTTGAGGTGGGCGAGGCGCTGGATGCGGGCCTGATTGTCCGGCGCCACAAGCTCGGCGGCGGCCGACGGGGTAGGGGCGCGCAAGTCGGCGGCAAAGTCGCTGATGGTGACATCCACCTCGTGGCCCACCGCGCTCACCACAGGTATGGCGGAGTGGGCAATGGCGCGCGCCACCGCCTCTTCGTTGAAGCACCAGAGATCTTCAAGCGACCCGCCACCCCGCCCGACGATCAGCACATCCACCTCAGCGCGCTGGTTCGCTTTGGCGATCGCCGCGACGATCTGGCTGATGGCGGCGCTCCCCTGTACCTGAGTCGGGTAGATAAAGACCGGCAGATCCGGCGCGCGCCGTTTAAGCACCGTCAGCATATCGTGCAGGGCGGCGCCGGTGGCTGAGGTGATAAGGCCCACCGCCCGTGGTTCGCGGGGCAGCGGCCGCTTGCGGCTTTCGTCAAACAGCCCCTCGGCGCCGAGGCGGCGCTTGAGCTCTTCAAAACGCAGGGCCAATACGCCGTCGCCCGCCGGCTGCATTGACTCGATGATCAGCTGGTAGTCGCCGCGCGGCTCATAGAGGGAGACCCGTGCCTGCACCAGCACCTGCATGCCATCCTGCGGGCGGAAGGCCACCCGCCGGTTGTTGCCCTTGAACATGGCGCAGCGTACCTGCGCCGACATGTCCTTGAGGGAGAAGTACCAGTGGCCGGAGCTTGGCATCGCCAGATTGGAGAGCTCGCCGGTCAGCCACACCAGCCCCAGATCCTGCTCCAGGATCATGCGCACGGCGCTGTTGAGGCGGGTGACGGTAAAGACCTGCTGCTCGCGGCCGTTCGCCGCACTGGATGAGGTAAATCGGTTCAATGGCGTACCTGTGGTCTGCTCCGGCGGTGCCGGGATAAAACAATGGCCGCTATCTTAACCCGAAACAGGGGGAGGGCGTTAAGCAGGAGGCGTCAGCAGCAGAAAAGCAAGATTGGAAACGCTGCCGTTTATCCGGGCAGGCAGTATGGCTCCCGATAAAAGCCCTCGTGCTTGCCTGCATCTGGCCAAGTCGCGGCTTGCCTCGATGCCGTTGATATCTCAGGTGCTGCTGATATTCACGGCGCCACCATCTTGACCAGCGTTCACTCGCCCCCTGTTTGGAGTAGCTTATGAATCCCTCAACCCACTTAAGTTTGACGACCCGTTTGCTGCACTGGTCGGTTGCCTTGCTGATGATTGGCCTGACCCTTGTAGGTTATCTGATGGTGAAATTTGAAATATGGGATCTCTATGCCCTGCATAAATCCCTGGGTGTGATTGTACTGATCTTGATCCTGCCCCGCGCCATTCTCCGCCTTGTTAAAGGGTGGCCTGAGCCTGTGCGTCAATATCCTGTTTACGAGGCATTGGCAGCCAGGGCGATCCACTGGGGTTTGCTGATTTCAACGCTGCTTATTCCAGTGTCCGGTCTCTGTTATTCCGCAGCGGCTGGCCGAGGTGTCGCGATATTTGGCTGGTCTATTATCCCGATGAATCCAGATATCCATGATCCGGCCAATGTGATTCCATTCAGTGAATCCGTTCGGGATATTGCTCACACAGCTCATATATATTTGCCATATGTCATGCTGGCATTTTTGTTGGTGCACATTGTCGGGGCGTTGAAACATCATCTGCTGGATAAAGATAATACCTTGCTGCGGATGGTGGGGAGAAAATAATAAAGAGAGACAACCCTTGTTGTGCCAGAAAATATATTTTGGCAGCGGGCGAAATTTATTATCCAGACCGAGCAAAGGACATTGAGAAGAGAATGATACCGGTGCGAGTGGTCACCGCGAGGGCAAGAGACAATACAAGGACACAAAACAAGGGGAGGGTGGTCAGAGGCCGTTTGCCCCCTGAGCCCCTGTCGATCATCTCTTTGCATGGGGGTTGGGCTGTGTCAGCACCTACCGGTTTTGCATAAATCACCGGCTAGCCAACTCTTTTGCCCCGAAATGGCGCTTTTCGTACTGATAATCTTGGTTTTTTGGCGTTTTGGCCGCCTAAAAGAGGGCTATGCCATAAAAAATTCAAAAAACTTCTTTACCAGTGACCAATGCGTGAGTAAACTTCGTCGGCAATATTTTACACCCCCACTTCCTCAACGGTGAGATATTGCCATGCTCAGGATTGCCAAAGAAGCGTTAACCTTCGACGATGTACTGTTGGTTCCCGCCCACTCCGAAGTTCTTCCCAATACTGCCGATCTGCGTACCAAGCTGACCTCCGCCATCAGCTTGAACATCCCGATGATCTCCGCTGCCATGGACACAGTGACCGAAGCCCGTCTGGCTATCGCACTGGCCCAGGAAGGCGGTATCGGCTTTATCCACAAGAACATGTCCATCGAGCAGCAGGCTGCCGAAGTGCGCAAGGTCAAGAAGTACGAGAGCGGCGTGGTCACTGACCCCGTCACCGTGCGCCCTGACATGACCATCGCCCAAATCAAGGAGCTGAGCCACAAGAACGGCTTCGCCGGTTACCCCGTGGTGACTGACGGCAATCAGCTGGTCGGTATCATCACCGGCCGTGACGTGCGCTTCGTGATTGACCTCTCCCAGACCGTTGAACAGATCATGACTCAGAAAGATCGTCTGGTCACCGTGCGTGAAGGGGCCCCTCGCGAAGAGGTGGTTGCCCTGATGCAAAAGCACCGTATCGAAAAAGTGCTGGTGGTGAACGCCGACTTCAAACTCAAGGGCATGATCACCGTTAAAGATTTCCAGAAAGCCGAGCGCAAGCCCCACGCCTGTAAAGATGACAAGGGTCGTCTACGGGTCGGTGCTGCGGTCGGTGCCGGTGCTGGCAACGAAGAGCGCGTCGCTGCGCTGGTAGAAGCCGGTGTTGACGTGCTGCTGATCGACTCCTCCCACGGCCATTCCCAGGGCGTGCTGGATCGCATCAAGGCTACTCGCGACGCCTATCCGGATCTGCAGATCATCGGTGGCAATGTGGCGACCGCCGCGGGCGCCAAAGCGCTGGCTGCTGCCGGTGTCAACGCCGTCAAGGTCGGTATCGGCCCGGGCTCCATCTGTACTACCCGTATCGTGACCGGCGTGGGCGTGCCCCAGATCACTGCCATCTCCGACGCCGTTGACGCGCTGGAAGGCACCGGTATTCCGGTGATTGCCGACGGCGGTATCCGCTTCTCCGGCGACATCGCCAAGGCCATTGCCGCGGGCGCCAGCTGCGTCATGGTAGGTTCCATGTTCGCCGGTACTGAAGAAGCGCCGGGCGAGATCGAGCTCTATCAGGGTCGCTCCTTCAAATCCTACCGTGGTATGGGTTCTCTGGGCGCCATGTCCAAAGGCTCCAGCGACCGCTACTTCCAGACCGACAATGCCGCCGACAAGCTGGTGCCGGAAGGCATCGAAGGTCGCGTGCCGTACAAGGGGCGCCTCAAAGAGATCATCCACCAGCAGATGGGCGGCCTGCGCTCCTCCATGGGCCTGACCGGCAGCGCCACCATCGACGACATGCGCACCAAGGCAGAGTTCGTGCGCATCTCCGGCGCCGGGATGAAAGAGTCCCACGTCCACGATGTGACCATTACCAAAGAAGCCCCCAACTATCGGATGGGCTGATAAAACGGGGCCCTGCGCCCCGTTTTTCCACCCTTTTTTTATCCCGTGCCCTTTGTGACAACATCAGCCTGATGCAGGAATAAAATGACTAAAGACATTCACCAGCACCGTATCCTTATCCTCGACTTCGGTTCCCAGTACACCCAACTGATCGCCCGCCGCGTGCGCGAAATCGGCGTTTACTGCGAACTGTGGGCCTGGGACGTAACCGAAGAGCAGATCCGCGAATTCAATCCGAGCGGCATCATCCTCTCCGGCGGCCCCGAGTCCGTCACCGAAGCGGGCAGCCCGCGCGCCCCCGAGTATGTGTTCAACGCCGGTGTCCCTGTGTTCGGTATCTGCTACGGCATGCAGACCATGGCCGAGCAGCTGGGTGGCAAGGTGCAATCCTCCACCGAGCGTGAATTCGGTTATGCCAAGGTGGAAGTGCTGGGCGAAGCTGGCAAGAGCAGCGCCCTCTTGCGCAATATCGAAGATGCCATCGCCGACAACGGCAATGCCCTGCTGGATGTCTGGATGAGCCACGGTGACAAGGTCACCACCATTCCGGCCGACTTCACCACCATCGCCCAGACCCCGACCTGCCCGCACGCGGCCATGGCCAACGAAGCCAAGCGCTTCTATGGCGTGCAGTTCCACCCGGAAGTGACCCACACCCGTCAGGGTGCCCGCATGCTGGAGCACTTCGTCAAAGACATCTGCGGCTGCGAATGCCTCTGGACCCCGGCCACCATCATCGACGACGCCGTTGCCCGCATCCGCGAGCAGGTGGGTGACGATGAAGTGATCCTCGGCCTCTCCGGCGGTGTCGACTCCTCCGTGGTCGCCATGCTGGTGCACCGCGCCATCGGTGATCGCCTGACCTGCGTCTTCGTGGACAACGGTCTGCTGCGCCTGAACGAAGGCGAGCAGGTGATGGAGATGTTTGGTGACCACTTTGGTCTGAACATCATCAAGGTTGAAGCGGAAGAGCGCTTCCTCTCTGCCCTGGCCGGTGTTGACGAGCCGGAAGCCAAGCGCAAGATCATCGGCCGCGTCTTCGTCGAAGTGTTTGATGATGAAGCGAAAAAGCTGAAAAACGCCAAGTGGCTGGCGCAAGGCACCATCTATCCGGATGTTATCGAATCTGCTGCCAGCAAGACCGGCAAGGCCCACGTCATCAAGTCTCACCACAACGTCGGCGGCCTGCCGGAAGAGATGAAGATGGGTCTGGTCGAGCCGCTGCGCGAGCTGTTCAAAGACGAAGTGCGCCGCGTTGGCCTCGAGCTGGGTCTGCCCTACGACATGCTCTACCGTCACCCGTTCCCGGGCCCGGGTCTGGGCGTGCGCGTCCTTGGTGAAGTGAAGAAAGAGTACTGCGATATCTTGCGCCGCGCCGATGCGGTCTTTATCGAAGAGCTGCGCAAAGCCGACCTCTACAACCAGGTCAGCCAGGCGTTCGCCGTGTTCCTGCCGGTGCGCTCCGTTGGCGTGATGGGTGATGGTCGCAAATATGACTGGGTCATTGCCCTGCGCGCCGTCGAAACCATCGACTTTATGACCGCCCACTGGGCTCACCTGCCGTACGACTTCCTCGGTCACGTATCGAATCGCATCATCAACGAGATCAACGGTATCTCCCGCGTGGTGTACGACGTCTCCGGCAAGCCGCCCGCAACCATCGAATGGGAATAAGCGGCTCGCGCCCTTCAGCCCTTCGAGCATAAAAATGCAAAAAAGACGCCCTTGAGGCGTCTTTTCTTTTCTCAATCGTTTGCGCAACATATCTTCTTTTTTCGAGCAGCTTTTTCGCCACCTTGCCCCTGTCATATGTGACAGGGGCATTTTTGCCATCCCGCACTAGGCTCTCTCATGCCAATTGAGCCCGCTGTCAACAGCGGCTTGTGGCTGGGGGGAGGGCTGATCCAGTTGCAGATAGCTGCGCAAATGGGCCCATCGTTATCGCGCCAACCGGCAGTGATGACACCCCGGTGGAGACCGGAAACCACTTGAATCAACGTGGCGCAGCCCGAACGGCCAAACGAGTCGGGGTCATAGAGCACGGAGAGTTTGATATGTCAGAACAAGCAGTGTTGGTGGGTGGATGGACCGCATATCACAAGCTGACCGCCGAAGATCAGGCAGTGTTCAACCAGGCGATGAAAGGATTTGTCGGGGTACAGTACACCCCCTTTGAAGTCTCCACCCAGGTGGTGGCTGGTACCAACTACCGCTTCAAGTGCAAGAGCACTGTGCCGCTCGCCCAGCCGATCCATGGCGAAGCCGTGGTGCAGATCTTCCAGTCTCTGGATGGCTCGGCCCATATCACCTCCATCACCCCGATCTGATTGCGTTGCGGGGCAAGGCGGGGAGGGGAAATCTCCTAACCGGTTTGCTCCAAATCCTGGAAATAAGAAAGACGCCTTAGGATAATGCAAGTCAGTTAAGAGAATTTGAGTCCCAACCCGCGGGGTATAAGGGCTAACGAGTGAGGGAGGCATGATGCCTCCCTCTTTTTATTGCATGCCAGTCAGGGCAAGGGTTGGAGCCAAATTGACTCTTTAATCATGGAGCTACTTTTGATATTCAACATCTTGAATATTTAATCATAAAGGTGCTTGACTGACTGGCATTAACGCCTTAGGGCGTCTTTTCTTTTTCCAATTGTTCGTGTGGTAAAGTAGCTTTCCTAAGACAGCAAGTCACATAGAAAAGATAAGTCGATGTTATATCGGGGTATCACCGTCGCTCGCTGGCAGAGACGGCAATGTATCGGTTCAAGCAGTTGCTGGCGGGGAAAATCAGTCTGCGTAACTACAACGGCCAAGTGGGAGAAGTCATGGCATATGTAAGTGCCATAAACAAACGGAATACCCTTGGCCTACCTGTCAGAAAGCCTCGAGTGTAGCGGTCACTTGGGGCTGGGGCAGGTGTGGCTTGATGGTTGATTTGGGAAACAACGCCCAACCGCGTTCAAGGATCATGGTGTACCGCTACGGTATGTTGCGGCGATCTTGGGGCATACCAATGGTGCCATCAGTGAGCGAAAATTCGATCAATGTTATATCCTTGATGGCTTTTTATTACAGGGTAAATAACTACCGGACTATCAATGTCGTGACTCCGCCACTCTGATGCAGTTACGGCCGGATGATTTGGCGGTGTAGAGCGCAGCATCAGCCAGTTTGACCAGTTCAGATGGCTGCCAGTGACTCGATGGTCTGAGGCAAGCAACACCCATGCTAACGGTCACCAGACCGGTGGCATTTTGTGCGTGTGGCTGCGCGAGTGCAAAAATCAGCCGCTGGATATGTTGGGCAATTTCATAGGCGGATTGACGCTCGACATGTGGCAGCAGGATGACAAACTCCTCTCCGCCGTAGCGGGCCACCAACTCCCCCGAGCGGCGTCCGGATTGCGCCAGGGTATGGGCCAGCAATCGGAGGCACTCGTCACCGGCAACGTGGCCATAGAGGTCGTTGAACTGCTTGAAATGATCGATGTCGAGCATGATGAGCGCAATCGGCATCTCTGTCTGAATACAGTGCTCCCAGGCCAGGTCCAATGAGTTGTCGAACAGACGGCGGTTACCAATGTTGGTAAGCCCGTCGGTATTGCTGAGCGCTTCCAGTTTCCGGTTCGCTTCCGCCAGCTCCTTGGTTCTGAGCTCGATAATGAGCTCCAGCTCATGTTGGCGCTCCTCCAGACTGGTCATCGGGTAAATTTCGCTTTCCCGAGCCGCACTGTAAGGGATGGAGATACTGCTGTGAGCAATTTTCCACGCCATGGCTTCGTGTCGAAAAATCAATACCAGTCTGGCGGTTCTGCGGGAGAGGATAGGTTCTGATTTCGGTAGATGGATATGAAAGAAGGCGGTGACAGCCACCACATCCGCGGCCAGATCTTGCAGGGTCACATCGAGTATTTCCAGGCGGATCCTGCCCGGGATCTGGGCAAAATCGCGGCGGGTTATCCGGATCCACTCATCTTTATCGGTAACCAGAACATCACTGCTGCCGGCAAAACCGCTGAAATTGTCGCTAAACCGCGTGGTGAGCCGATCATCCCGTGATGAATACATCTCGATGTACTCATCAAACAGTGAGCGGATCAACTGTTCCCGTTCAGTGGTCATTGCGCTGGGCCCATGTGAAGTGGTCACGTTTTTCAAACGTTCGATTGAACTATAGTCAACTATGTCATTTTAATTGGCTATCTATCTTGATTTTTATCGTTTTTTTGTTCGATTATCGTTATTGGCAAGTGTCCGTAAGGTCAGTCAGAACAAGGTGCCATGGAGAGGATTAGCATGGCTGTCCGGTGCATATCCTCCCCATCTCTATTACGCATCGGGGTGACCACCGGTGACAAGACGGCGGGTCTGCATGCAGATCCCCAGACTGCAGGCATCAGGTAACCCAGAGTGCCTCGCGGCGATCAATGGCTGGCGAGATAGGGGCTGATATCCACCTCGTCAATGAGCTCCGGGCTCATGTAACGCTTGGCATAGCGCAGGTAGACGCCAGAGCGGAGAAAGAGCGCAAACAGCTCGGGGTCGATATGGTGATCCTGTTGCATGAATCCCATGATGCGGATGGCCTCCGAAAGAGATTTGGCTTTCTTGTAGGGGCGATCGCCGGCGGTCAGCGCCTCGAAGATATCGGCGATGGCCATCATCCGGGCAGGGATGCTCATCTCGTCCCGTTTCAGCCGCTTGGGATAACCGGTGCCATCCATCTTCTCATGGTGTCCCCCTGCGATTTCCGGCACCTGTTTCAGGTTGGCGGGGAAGGGGAGTTTTTCGAGCATGATGATGGTCTGGATCATGTGCTCGTTGATCTTGTAGCGCTCCTCATCTGTGAGGGTGCCCCGGCGGATGGCGAGGTTGTAGAGCTCGCCGCGGTTATAGAGGTATTCAGGGGTGTTGACCTGAAATCCCCAAGGGTTGTCAGGGGCAAGGCGGTCGCGGTTGCTGCGGGTGAAGAGGTGATCCGGGCGATCGGCCAACAAGGGTTCGGTGACCGGCAGCGGTGACTCCGCGGCCCGCTGTTTGCGCGCCAGTTCATCCTGAGAGATCCCAATCCGATCGGAGAGCGTGCGCTGCCAGGTGCGGCCCGCGATCTGCTGCAGCCTTGCAATATCCTCTGTGGCCATAAATTCGCCCCCTTCGTTGCAACGGGCGATAAAGGCAAACTCCTCATCCAGCTGTTGCCACTGCTGTTGCAGCGTGGCCTGTAACGTGTCCTCATCACCCCCATGGAGACGTGCCTGCCAGTAGGCAATCTCGGCATCCCGTTTCAGCACTTCAAAGCGCATCCTGACCTCGTGAATGCGATCGCACAGGGTTTCCAGCTTGGTGGCCTTGTCGACCACAAACTCCGGAGTGGTGACTTTGCCGCAGTCGTGCAGCCAAGCCGCGATATGTATTGCTTCCCACTGTTTTTCATCGAGCGAGAAGTGTTGGAAGGGGCCCTCCTTGGCCTCACATGCCGATTCTGCCAGCATCTTGGTCAGTTCGGGGACTCGTTGACAGTGGCCACCGGTATAGGGGCTCTTGGCATCGATGGCCCCTGCGATGAGCTGGATAAAGGCTTCCAGCAGATTGCGCTGCTCCTCCAGCAGTCGCTGGGTGGTGAGTGCCACAGCGGCGGTGGAAGAGAGCGCGTTGACAAATGCCATCCGCTGCGGGGTCAGTGACTTCTTCCGTTCATCGATCAGAAACACCAGGGTGCCGAGCAGTTGGCCATCACGGTTTTTCAGGGCAATCGGCCAGAAGGTCAGTGGTGTGTCGCTCTCCTCGATGTAGGGAAACAGGATCTGCAATTCGCTGGTGACCAATGCAACGGGTTCCAGTTCTACCCCTTGCAAGCTCTGGAACAGTGGATGTTTTGGCTGATTGAGGGTTCCGATACTGTGGATCGGCGTTTGCTCCTGCACCTCGCCATTCCAGCATAACCCTGCCAGATCCAGTGTCTTGTTGCCGCTATCGGAGAGGTAGAGCATGCAGCCTGTTGCACCGGTCAGTTGCTGCATTTCGGTGAGCAGCCGCACCAGCAAGCGGGGGAAACTGGTCTCGCTGGAGAGGGAGGTGGAAAGCTGCAAAAAGCGCTGGATGGTCGATTTCATGTCGCCCATGGCCTGGGAGAGATCGATGATTTCAGCAATATAGGAGTTGACCCTGACCGGGTCGTTGAAGTCGAAGTGGGCGATTTTTCCTGCTTCTTGAGTCAGGTCATCAAGGGGCCTGGCGGCGGTTCTGGCCAGCTTGATGGCCGCGAACAGGGCAAAGATCAGGAAGATGCCCGACAGAAGGAAGGTCTGATTGCGAATGGTGAAGGCGGTGGCCAGCAACTCATCGACAGGTGCTGCAATCCAGAGGGTTAATTTTGACCCATCGGCTTCCGGTAAAGTGATACGCATTCCTTGCCAATCATTGCCCTCTGATTTAAAGGAAAGACTATCTGCCTTCTGATTCTGACTGGCATTCATCAAGTGTTGGATCATAGGCAGGTCGGCTTCGGTCACTCTTGCAAGTCGATAAGCGCCATGTTCATGAATCACCATCCCACCTTTATGACTTGTCATTAGCTCGCCCTGCTCATTGACGATGGCTAGACGCATATTGGGGGTTATCTTGGCGGATTTGAGCAGGCGCTCGATAGCTCGGAGGTTCAGGCTCATCCCTATGACGCCAGCCCCATTTTGCATTGGTTCGGCAAAACTCAGGTACATCTCCTGAGTATCGTGCGAGATATAGAGAGGGGATTGCACAAGCTGTCCACTCTGCTTGGCCTGAATAAACCATGGATGCTCTATTGGATCAAAAAATTGCCCTGATTCCTCTTGCCGTTCAATGATGGTGAGATTGTCGGCCAGCGCGAAGGTCTCCGTAAGAGTGGTTGCCTCTTGATGCCGGATGCTCTTAACGATCCAGCGGGTATTGGCGGGCGGCGTTAGGTGTTGTACCTCGGTGTCGGCAGGCCAGCGCATGAGCCAGAATAGATCGCCGTTGTTGTAACCGGCATACACCGCGTTGGCAGAAGGTTGTCCTTTGAGCAGGGTTGTCATGTAGGGAAGGCTGGCCATTCGCTCTGACAGGGTCTTGGCTTCGGTCAGGCGCTGTTGGGCGAGCAGATTGACGCTTAAAGCTGAGGTGCTGAACAGTCCTTCTAAAGCCTGAGTGGTGATTTGGCCAATCAGGCTGAATCTCTCTTCTGCCTCTTTCATCAGCATGGTTTTGGTTTGCCGATATTGGTGACCAAGAGTGATCAAGGCAAACACCAGCAATAAACCCAGAAACAGATGGGCAATATGAACATACAAGGGGATAACGCGGCGAATGAGACTCATGTTATCTCCTTAAATGGATGGGTTTGTTGAGTGGGGTATAAATGAGATAACCCAACAGGATAATGGGTGGCTTCATGGTGTTCGCCCTTGCTGCTTGCATTAAAGAGACCCCGTTGCGTAAACCACCAGATGACGATAAATGGAAAGGGGTGATAAATCCTTTTTTTTATTCACCCATCGCAGTAGCCAAAAATGATCCACGGCGATGTTACCGCAGAGTTCTGGGATCGTGATTCTTTTCACTCTGGATATGGATTGAAACCCTCTTTTTGCGGGAAGTGCGCCGAGATATTCAGCAGCCTGGTTTCTTCATCCAGCGACACAGTAACGGTGGCGCCATGGGCTTCCAGCATGATTTTGCCATGATAGCCATTGTGACTGTGTGCTTCTTTGTTGTTATTAGAGGATGGGAATCTGTCGAACAGAGAGAGGACATTGTTGATATCCAGCAAGGTCGAGCTATCAATATTTAAAATAATGCTGTCGGGGTATTTCAGACAGACAATATCCACGCAGGAGGAGGGCGCCGCATGCTCACAAGCGAGCCGTGTCAATATTTGAAACGCGGAATAACAGAGAAATTCGTCACCTGCGATGAATAGCTCGTCATAGAGGTGATTTTTGGGTTTGGTCAGCTTGATATCGAGCTTTTTCACGGCATAGAGATTTTTGAATTGCACCGAAAGCCGGTTGAAAATATTAAAGAGCTGGACTTTACCCGCTTTCAAAACAAAGGTGCCGGTTTCAATCTGGTAAATCTCGCTGGCCAGCCGGGTCAATGCCAGTGCATCGCCTACAGATTTTCTGGTGATGGATAGCTGGGTTTTTTGGAGCATGTTGAGCGATGAGTCGGCCGCCAGCTCTTCCAGCTGGTGTAGCGCGTTGAGCAGGGGCTCCCGAATTTCATAGCGGATATTGAACTCGAGGCTCTCTTTGAGCGCATTGAGCTCAAGCATCTGATCGAACTCTTTTTGCAGATCTCTTCTGGCATGCACCAGCCGCATCAGATTGGCAATGCGAAAACGCAGCATCTCGATGTCGATCGGCTTGGTGATAAAATCGACGGCCCCCAGTTTCATCGCCCGTTTACGGGAATAGATATCATCCAGTGCCGTCATAAATACGATGGGGATGTGCTCTGAGTGGGGATGTTCACGCAAAATTCTGGCGACATCGAATCCGTTCAGGTTGGGCATCATGATATCGAGCAGCACCAGATCGGGTGGATTATCCGATTGGCAGATCCTGATCGCTTTTTCGCCATCCTTGACCAACTTGAGATGAAACTCTTTGCGAAATACCGAGGTGATCAGCATCAAATTATCTGGAACATCGTCAACCACCAGAATGGTTGGACTATCCTGATTGCTGGCGACCAGATCGCTGTTGGAAAAACGGTGCAAACGACCGAATTCAAATTGTGAAAGTGGGGGCTGCGACTGGCTGGTTGCCAACAGCAGCCGAGTGATCCTGGTTTTAAGGGTATCGGGCTTGAGCGGGGTCAAGATAATGTCAGAGACTTTCGCCTGGACAAATTGTTCGATCAATGGGCGATCTGTCCCTGAGGTCAGGGTCAAAAATGGCAGTGTGTGATGAGGTGCCCTACTGCGAATATTTTTCAGCAGCGTGAGCAAGTTTGCCGAATCGAGATCGATATTGCAGATGATCATGGCGGCAGGGCCATCAGCCACGCAACGTTCCAGCGCCTCGACACTCTCCACCACCGTAATCTGGCTTATGCCAATGGCTCGTAACTGATTGCATAGCGCATCGCTGTGCACATTATCTTTTTCCAGTACCAGCGTGGGCCCGGAAATTATTTTTGCTATGTCCATATGGCTATCTGATGTGCCCATCTGTCGCTGTATCCTGCCAGCTCATTTTGAGCATGATAATATAGGGTGCATGACCCTGGTCAACCGATACCTCTGCTACCTTGCGCTGGAAATATAAATCTGCAAGCTGGCTCATCACCCAACGTGATAAAGAGAGCAATCCGATATCATCATACCGTTGGTGCTGACCCATCTTCTGATGGTGTACAACCGCCATTACCCCATATCCACTTTTTTCTTGTATCCGATTTATCCCTTGTGAGTTGCTGGCTCCTGTCGGGTTGTGCGCACATTTCAACCGGGTTGTCATGGCTGCCTGTCGGGGGATCCGTTATGGTGTGAGAAAGGTTGGCAGGGGTCGCCATCCTCCATCTTGGCAGGGAGAATCACGAAATATGGAACATCTTGCCCCGAACGCGGCTCATCCTATGGTGCTGCTGGTTGATGATAAGAGTGGCTGCCACAAGTTGATGAATGCGCTGCTCGGTGAGCGCCTTTATTGCCCTTCTTCTCCTGTGAGGCGGTGCTGATGATGGTCAGGCAGAACGATGGAGTATGCTGTCAACCATGAAATCGCGTCTCTGGCACATTGCTGCCGTGCTGTTGCTCTCCCTGATAGTGGCCACGTTGGTCGATGCCTTCTATATGGAGCTGGAGCGGCAGGAGTATCGCCAGTCGCTGGATACCCGCATTCAGCGCGAGGGCGACAATCTGCAGCAACTGACCCTCTCAAGCAAGGGGATGGGGGCGGTGCAACTGGCTGGCCGCCTCAACCGCGAGATCCAGCAATCGTCACTGCTCGAGCGGGGGGAGCTGAGCCCGAGCGAAGCTCTGCAGGTGTTGGCGCAGGGGGTGAAGGCCAATCATGCCTTTGTTACCAATAAAGCCGGGGTGATTGTCCGTGATTGGGATGCGCTTGGTCGCCATGTCGTCGGGCAGGATGTGTCGTTTCGCTCTTACTTCAGACAAGGGATCCTGGGGCTGGAAACGGTAGATGCCGGGGTTAGCCTCAATACCGGCAAGCGGATGATCTATGTGGCGGCGCCAGTCTCTCACGATCGGGCGCAAGGAAGCGACATTACTGGGGTGGTGGTGGCGCGTTACGAGATGGCGCTGCTCGATACCTTTCTGGCCGGGTGGGGCGATACCATCGGTTTGCTGGTCTCGCCAGATGGGGTGGTGATGGCCAGCAACAAGAGCGATTGGCAAATGGCGGTGGTGGGACCGAACTCTGCCGTCAGGCAACAGCAGCTCTTTGCTTCTCGACTCTATGGACACTACTTTGCCCCGGATCGCAAACCGGTGATCCTGCCTGCACTCGATGGCAGTGAGGTCAGGATAGGGAAAGATAACTATCTGGTGAGCCGCATGCCAATCGAGTGGCACGATGCCAAAGGGCAGTGGACGCTGCTGCTGTTGGGCAATGTGGAACAGGCCGTGTCAGGATGGCGGCGAGTGGCCTTGTTCGGCACAGCCCTGTTGATATGTCTGAGCTCGGCCCTGCTCTGGCAGGGGCGGATGTTGCGTCGCCGCAGTATCCGCGAGCGCAACGAACAGTTTGCCTTCCAGCAGGCATTGATCGATACCCTGCCACATCCTCTCTTCTATACCGATAATCAGGGTCGCCTGCTGGGGGTAAATCGCGCCTTTACCAGCTCATTTGGTGGTGCCCACCCGCTCGAGGGCAAGCGGTTGGCGGAGTTGCCCCAACTTGCCGGGTTGGACTCGGCGGATGAGGACAACACCTTGTTGAGGGTGGCTGGCAGCCAGGCCAGAACGCAGCATGAGGTGCGCCTGTTTTCGCCGGATGGCCGTCCTCTGGACATGCTCTATTTTCTCTCGGGGATCGAGCTTGCCGAGAGCGAGCGAAGCGGTGCGGTCGGCAGCCTGGTCGACATCACCCCGATCCGTGCCGCCGAGCAGGCCATGCGGGAGGCCCATGACCTGATAGCGGCAGATCGTCAGCGGCTGCACGAGAGCGAGCAGCGGATCCAGTCCATGGTGCGCAACGTACCGGGTATGGTCTATCGCTGCTTGCCTCATCATCCCTGGACCATGTTGTTCGTCAGCGACGAGGCGGAAAAATTAACCGGCTATCCCGCCAGCGATTTTGTCGATAACAGCCGCGATTTTGGTGACTTGATCCATCCTGATGACCTCGAACTGAGCAACCGCAACACCATCGATGCCATTGCCGAACATCGGCAATACATCAATGAGTACCGCATCTTCGATCGCTGGGGTCAGCTCCGCTGGGTCTACTCCATCGGACTCGCCACCTATGATGCCGAGGGTAAGGCCATCTATCTGGACGGGATCATCTTCGATTTCAGCGACCGCAAGCAGGCTGAGGCCGCCATGCTAGAAGCTAGGCAGATCGCCGAAGATGCCACCCGAACCAAGAGCGAATTTTTGGCCAACATGAGCCATGAGATCCGCACGCCAATGAATGCCATCATCGGCATGGCCCATCTGGCGCTGCAAACCAACCTCTCCCCCGAGCAGCACAACTATGTGAGCAAGATAGACAGAGCGGCGAACAACCTGCTCGGGATCCTCAACGACATCCTTGACTTCTCCAAGATGGAGGCGGGCAAGCTGCAACTGGAGAAGGTGGATTTCCAGCTCAACGAGGTGTTCGAGTGGCTGGCGGATCTTACGGCGTTTCGGGCGCGGGAAAAGGGGCTGGCGCTGCTGTTCGATCTGGCCGCTGATCTGCCTGACCGTTTGTGCGGCGATCCCCTGCGGCTTGGCCAGATCCTGCTCAACCTGACCAGCAATGCCATCAAGTTCACCGAGCAGGGAGAGGTGATAGTCCGGCTGGCACGCAGTAACGAGCGAGATGGCAAGATCTGGCTGCAGGGTTGTGTGCAGGATAGCGGCATCGGCATGACGGCCGAGCAGTGCCAGCGTCTCTTCCACTCCTTTGAACAGGCTGACAGCTCGACCACCCGTAAATATGGTGGCACCGGTCTCGGTTTGGCCATCACGCACAATCTGGTGCAACTGATGGACGGGGAGAGCCGGGTGGAGAGTAACCCGGGGCAGGGCAGCGAGTTCCACTTCCGTATCTGTCTCGCCAGCGTGGCGGATCAGGGTAATGAGAAAGAGCAACGTGTGGCCATGCCGCTTGCGCCGCAGCGTTTGCTGTTGCTGGAACCTCACCCAGCTTCGCGTGTAGCCATTATCCACCAGCTGGCGGCGCAGCCCGTTGAGCTTGTTTGTGCGAATGCTCCCGCCGCGGTGCTGGAACTGCTGCATCAAGGCATCGCGGCGGGCAAACCCTGTGATCGATTGCTGCTGGGCTGGCAGGAGGGGGATGGCTGGTTGTCAGAGGTGCTGCAGGAGCTTGCCACACTGGCAACACCGCCCGCGATCTCGCTGATCACCTCGGGCGATCCCGCACGGCTTGCCAGCCATGTTGCTGCGCTGGGGTTGGCGCCGTGTGATGTGCTGGCACATCCGTTTACCCCGCAGGCACTGTGTCAGGCATTGTGTAAGGCGCAGGGGGGCGATGCCGTGGGACGAGAGGCGTTATCGGATGCAAGCCCCCATCATCAGGTTGCGCTGCCCGCTCATGGGCTGGCGGGGGCTCGTCTGCTGTTGGTGGATGATAACGACATGAACCGGGAGGTGGCGCTGGCCCTGCTGGGCAAGGAGCAGATCTCCCTGGTCTGTGCTTGCGATGGGGCACAGGCGCTCGCCCTGCTGGCGCAAGATCGCGGGTTTGACGGTATCCTGATGGATTGCCAGATGCCGGTGATGGACGGGTACACCGCGACCCGGTTGATCCGCGCCGATCCGGCGCTGGCCCGGATCCCCATTATCGCCATGACCGCCAGCACCATGGCCGGGGATAAAGAGAAGGCGCTGGCGGCAGGCATGAATGACCACATCGCCAAACCCTTGAATATGCCGCTGTTGCTGACGACCCTCTCGCACTGGATCACACCCGCCAGACCTCTGGCTGCCGCCAGCAAGTTGCAGGTGACTGACGATGCGACCCTTTGGCAAGGCGTGCCCGGCCTTGACGTGCTGCGGGGCATGGCCGTGATGGGGGGCGACAGTGCGCTCTACCGCAATATGTTGCAGCGCTTCTGTAGCGGGCAGCAGGGGTTTGCAGCCAGTTTCCAATCGGCGTGCGCATCGGATGACAAGGTCACGGCCCGGCGTCTGGCTCACACCCTCAAAGGCAGTGCCAGCACCATAGGGGCGACCGGTGTGGCGGAGCAGGCGGCGCTGCTCGAGCAAGCTTGTGAAGAGGGGGATTACGTGAGGGGCGCAACCCTCTTGCCATCTCTGATGGCAGAATTGACGCCCCTGCTGTCTGGCCTGGAAACCACGCTGGCAGTGTCCCCTGTGACGATGGGCGCTTGCCGAGGCATCGATGCTGGGATGCTGGCGGCGCAACTCCAGCAGTTGGGGGCCTTGCTGGCACAGAGCGATGCCCAGGCGTTGGCGCTTTGTCAGCAGATTGAGGCTGATCTGGCTGGCAGTGCATTGCCGCTGCGTGCTGCATTTCAAGAGGTGAGCCGGGCGGTCAACGAGTTCGAGTTCGATAAGGCGCTGCAGTTGCTGGCACCACTGCTTGGGTGATGGTTAACACCCTTATCGTTTATCATGTTCATCGTCATCCCAACTCATTTTTTAGGGTTGCCATTGAACAAGAACAATTATCATCTATATCGATAGAGATGGATATTTACGCTCTGGTTAATTACGCAGGGTGACGTGAAGGTAAATAGTGTGAATACGTGCGGTAACATCTGTAACCGGATGAGCGAATGCATCGCGAGTTAAATATGATCACTATGTTGCAGGCAGCCTTCCACCTTGCCTTTTCTCTCTCCATTAATTTGAATGCAGATTCACGATGATGCGTAAACATATCCGTGAGTGCGATATTTTACTCACCAGCATCCAAGACAATAAAGAGTGGGGGGGAGCGTATTGATATGCATACCTCTGCGGCACCTTTTCATTAAGCGGTGTTAAACGGCAGGGAGGCCAAGCGGGGTTGTGCTGTGTGGGCTCGCAGTAGAACGTGTCGCACTGAAGCGCAGGTAAAATGCAAACTGAAACCAAGCTACATGCAGGTAAATCGTGCCGTGCAGGCCGTGCTTGCTACCGGTGGCAGCTGGCCGTGAGACAGTTCTGGTGTGGGGAGGCAAGTCAGGAGGTTGTCCCGTGGATGACTGCATGAAATATGCAATGAGATGAGTAAAGATATATTCAACGGATCATTTATTGGTGGGCATCAGTATTGTGAAATGAGCGGTATAGCCAAGATTTCAATCATGTTAATTTGGCTCACAGTGAAAGAGAGGATATGCGGTGATTAATTATTTAATATCCAATTAAGTTCATAAAATTTACGGTATCGCTAAATATCTCTTAGGGGGTAATTAATTTCATTTGTGATGTGGCTCGCTATGAAAATAGGGGTAAGCCGGTCGAAATTGATAGAGATCAATACTGCAGGGTGGGTGAGTCCTTAGCATTTCCGCTATTAAGCATTTATCAAACAAGTGCTCACTACGGGAATAAGTAGAATGGTCGAGGATAATTTTTTATCGGCTCATGGGATTAATCGCCGTGATTTTATGAAATTGTGTGCCGGGATGGCCGCAACCCTGGGATTAAGTCAGCATGCCGTCGCCAAGATGGCCACTGCGCTCACCAGCCCCGAACGGCCGCCGGTGATCTGGATTGGGGCGCAGGAGTGCACCGGTTGTACCGAATCGCTGCTGCGCGCCACCCACCCCACCATCGAGAACCTGATCCTCAACACCATTTCGCTGGAGTACCACGAGGTACTCTCGGCGGCCTTTGGTCATCAGGCGGAAGAGAACAAGCACAACGCCATCAAGCGCTATAAAGGCAAGTATGTGCTGGTAGTGGATGGCTCCATTCCGCTCAAAGATGGTGGCGTCTACTGCATGGTGGCCGGTGAGCCTATCGTCGACCATATTCGCCGTGCTGCCGCCGACGCGGCTGCGGTGATCGCCATCGGCTCCTGTGCTGCCTGGGGCGGTGTGCCTGCCAGCGGCGGCAACCCGACCGGCGCGGTCAGCCTGGAAGAGGCGCTCGGCAATATCGGCACCCCGATCATCAATATCCCGGGATGCCCGCCCAATCCCCACAACTTCCTCACCACGGTTGCCTACTACATCACCTACGGCAAGCTGCCGGCGCTGGATAGCAAGAAGCGTCCGCTGTTTGCCTATGAGCGGCTGATCCACGAGAACTGCGAGCGCCGTCCGCACTTTGACGCAGGGCGTTTTGCCAAGGAGTTTGGTGATGAGGGTCACCGTCAGGGTTGGTGTCTCTACCATCTGGGCTGCAAAGGGCCGGAGACCTATGGCAACTGTTCAACTCTGGAGTTCTGCGATGTGGGCGGCGGCATCTGGCCGGTCGGCATCGGTCACCCCTGTTATGGCTGCAACGAGCAGGGGGTCGGTTTTAGCAAGGGGATCTTCCAGCTTGCCAAGGTAGAGAACCCGACTCCGAGGGTGGATAAACCGGATGTGAAGATCCAGGAGGGGGGCTATACCTCGCCCACCGCGACCGGCCTTATCGGTGGCGCCCTCGGGGTGCTGGTAGGGGTGAGTCTGATGACGGTGCGTGAACTCGGTCGCCAGCAGAAACGCCACGAAGCCGGGCAGTCCCCATCACGGGAGGAGTAACCGTGAACAGACGCAACTTCCTCAAATTTGCCTCCGTCGGCGCGCTGGCGGCGGGCACAACCGTACCCGGCACCGCACTGGCGGCGGCCAAGAACAAGCCGCCCATTCCCGGCGCGCTCGGCATGTTGTATGACTCCACCCTCTGCGTCGGCTGTCAGGCCTGTGTGGCGGAGTGTCAGCGCCTCAACGGCAATCCGGCCAATCCAGCCGGGGCGCAAACCTGGTCCAACAACGACAAGCTGACCCCCTACACCAACAACATCATTCAGGTGTGGAAGAGCGGCACTGGCGAGCACAAGGATCAGCTGGTGGATGGCTACGCCTACATCAAGAAGCAGTGCATGCACTGTGTCGATCCCAACTGCGTCTCTGTCTGTCCGGTGCAGGCTCTTAAAAAAGATCCCAAGACCGGCATCGTTCACTACGACCCGAGCGTCTGCACCGGCTGTCGCTACTGCATGGTGGGTTGCCCGTTCGATGTGCCCAAATATGACTATGACAACCCGCTGGGGGCGATCCACAAGTGCGAGCTCTGCAACCAGAAGGGGCTTGAGCGGATCGATCAGGGCAAGTTGCCTGGGTGTGTCGAGGTGTGCCCCACCGGCGCCGTGATCTTCGGCACCCGCGAGGAGCTGATGGCTGAAGCCAAGCGTCGTCTGCTGGCGACTCCGGGCAGCGAATATGCCTATCCGCGCCAGACCCTCTCTGCCAACGACCCCTACCTGCACGAAGTGCCCAACTACCAGCCTTACGTCTATGGCGAGAAGGAGGGGGGCGGCACCCAGGTGCTGGTGCTGGCCGGGGTGCCCTATACCAAGCTCGACATGCCCGATCTGCCGGAGCTCTCCTCCGGTGCCCGCTCCGAGCATATCCAGCACACCCTCTACAAGGGGATGGTGCTGCCCATGGTGGTGCTGACTGGCCTTTCGGTGCTCATTCGCCGCAACACCAAGAATGGTCACGATCACCATCATGATGATGGCCATGATCAGGGGAGTACGCAGATCAAGGATCAGGGCACCACAAAGGGAGGCAAGGATCATGAGTAATCACAAGGCGTATCCCCTCGGCGGCAAGCTGGTCAGCTGGCCTGTGCTGGTGCTGGCCCCCTTTGCCGTGCTGTGCGGCATGTTGATTTTAAAACGCCTCGTCTTCGGGCTGGGCTCGGTCACCGACTTGAACGGCGGCTACCCCTGGGGGCTCTGGATCTCGTTCGATCTGCTGATCGGCACCGGTTTCGCCTGCGGCGGCTGGGCGCTGGCCTGGGCGGTTTATGTGTTCAACCGGGGCGAGTATCACCCGCTGGTGCGACCGGCCCTGTTGGCGAGCCTGTTTGGCTACTCGCTGGGCGGCCTCTCCATCACCATCGACGTGGGGCGTTACTGGAACCTGCCATACTTCTACCTGCCCGGTCACTTCAACACCTCCTCGGTGCTGTTCGAAACTGCGGTCTGCATGACCATCTATATCGGGGTGATGGCGCTGGAGTTCGCTCCCGTGCTGCTGGAGAAGTTCGGCTGGAAGGCGTCGCTCATTCGCCTCAACAAGATCATGTTCTTCGTGCTGGCGCTGGGGGCTCTGTTGCCCACCATGCACCAATCCTCGATGGGATCCTTGATGATCGTCGCGGGGGAGAAGATCCATCCGCTCTGGCAAAGCTACGAGTTGCTGCCGGTCTTTTCGCTGCTGACCGCATTTATCATGGGCTTCTCCATCGTGGTATTTGAGGGATCTCTGGTGCAGGCGGGATTGGCGGGGCGGGGCCCCAACGAGAAGTCGCTCTTCTACAAACTGACCCAGGTGATCGATATCTTCCTGATCCTGTTTGTGGCGCTGCGCTTTGCCGAGATCGTCATCCACGACAAGTCGGAGTATCTCTCCGAGTTCAATCGCTTCTCCATCATGTTCTGGAGCGAGATTGCGCTGATGATCTTCCCGCTGCTGGTGTTCCACTGGGATAAGAGCCGCCGGGATTCGCGCATGTTGTTCCTGGGGGCCCTCAGTATGCTGCTGGGCGCCGCTCTCTGGCGACTGGATTACTCCCTGCTCGCCTTCAACCCCGGCAATGGCTACCACTACTTCCCCTCTGCGGAGGAGGTGCTGATCTCCCTGGGCTTCGTTGCCATCGAGGTGTGTGCCTATTTGCTGTTGATCCGGCTGCTGCCGGTACTGCCATCACTTGAACGTGTTCACCAAGATTATCAGGCCCGAGGGAAAGCCAACGTATGAGCCAACGTATCACCATAGACCCCATCACCCGCATTGAGGGGCACCTGCGTATCGACTGCGAAATCGAAGGCGGTAAAGTGACCAAAGCCTGGTCGTCCGGCACCATGTGGCGCGGGATGGAGGAGATCGTCAAGGGCAACGACCCGCGCGATGCCTGGATGATAGTGCAGCGCATCTGCGGGGTATGTACCTCCATCCACGCCATCGCCTCGGTGCGGGCGGTGGAGAACGCCATCGGCGCCAAGGTGCCGGTCAACGCCCAGTACATCCGCAACCTCATCATCGCGGCCCACAACATCCACGATCACATCGTCCACTTCTATCAGCTCTCCGCGCTGGACTGGGTGGACATCACCGCGGCCCTTGAGGCCAATCCGCAAAAAGCGGCGGACATGCTCAAGGGGGTATCAACCTGGTCCCTCAACAGTGCCGATGAACTGACCAAGGTGCAGGACAAGATCCGCGCGCTGGTGGCGAGCGGCCAGCTCGGCATCTTTGCCAACGGTTACTGGGGTCACAAGGAGATGAAGCTGAGCCCGGAGGTAAACCTCATCGCCGTGGCCCACTACCTGCAGGCGCTGGAGTGCCAGCGCGATGCCAACCGCATTGTCGCCATCCTCGGTGGCAAGAGCCCGCACATCCAGAATCTGGCGGTGGGCGGCGTGGCCAACCCCATCAATCTGGATGCACCAAGCGTGCTCAACCTCGAGCGGCTGCTCTATGTGAAGAGCTTTATCGACCGGCTCGGCGAGTTTATCGAGCAGGTCTACAAGGTAGATGCCGCCATCATCGCTGCCCACTATCCCGAGTGGCTGAGTCTGGGGCAGGGGGCCAAACACTACCTGAGCGTGCCGGAACTGCCCACCGATGCCAACGGCGGCAGCTTCCTGATGCCGGGCGGCTATATCGAGAATGGCAATCTGACGGGTTATCGCCCCATCGAGAGCCATCAGGATGGCTGGCTGATGGACGGCATCGCCGAGAGCAACAAGCACGCCTGGTACAAGGATGACGAGCCCCTCAAACCCTGGGAGGGCAAGACCGAGCCCGATTACACCGGCTGGCAGGATGACGGCAAATACTCCTGGGTCAAATCCCCCACCTTCTACGGCAAGGTGGTGGAGGTGGGGCCGCTCGCAGACTTGCTGGTGAAGCTGGCCGCCAAACACCCGGAGACGGTGGCGCATTTCGGGCAGCTGAACGGCATCTACAAGGCGCTGACCGGTTCCGCCATCAAGACCGAACAGCTGCACTCCACCATGGGCCGCATCATCGGTCGCGCGGTGCGCTGCTGTGTGCTCAAAGATACCCTGTCCCATCAGTGGAAGGCGCTGGTGGACAACATCGGCAAGGGGGATACCACCGCCTATATCAAGGCGGAGATCCCGGCGGACAAAGAGTTTCGCGGGGTGGGCTTTGAAGAGGCGCCGCGTGGCATGCTCTCCCACTGGATCGTCATCAAGGGCGGCAAGATCGAGAACTATCAGGCGGTGGTGCCATCGACCTGGAACTCGGGCCCGCGCAACTTCAACGACGAACCTGGCCCCTACGAGCAGGCGCTGGTGGGCACCCCGGTAGCGGATCCCGCCAAGCCGCTGGAAGTGGTGCGCACCGTCCACTCGTTCGACCCCTGCATGTCCTGCGCGGTGCACGTGGTGGATACCCAGAATGGCGAAACGACTCAGGTGAAGGTGTTGTGATGAACATCCTGATCCTGGGCGTCGGCAACCTGCTCTTGAGCGATGAGGCGGTGGGGGTTCGCATCATCGAGGCGCTGGGACGCAACTACCGTTTCGCCCCCGGCATCGAGCTGCTCGACGGCGGTACCGCTGGTATGGAGCTGCTCGAAGCGATGGCCAGTCGCGATCACATCATTCTGGCGGATGCGGTGCGCAGCGGTAATCCGCCGGGCACAGTGGTGACCCTGAAGGATGAGGAGGTCCCGACCCTGTTTGGTCGCAAGATATCCCCCCATCAGCTGGGGCTGGCGGATGTGCTCTCGGCGCTTCACATGACGGGGGAGTCGCCCAAGCGGCTCACCCTGATCGGGGTCGAGCCCGAATCCCTCGAGCCCCGCATCGGCCTCACCTCCGTGGTGGCGGCTGCCATGGGGGAGGCGACGGATCGGATTTTGACCCTGCTGGCCGCCGTTGGCGCGCCCGCCATCCCGCTCTCTGAGCAAGAAAAAGCTGAACAAGCACGGGAGGGCCTATGGTGCAGTCCCATTTAAGCGAGGTTGAGAGAGTGCTGGAGAGAGTACCGGAGATGGCGCAGGAGTTTGCCGGTCTTGCCACCAATCCCGCTCCTCTGCTGGTAGCCCAGTATGAGCGGATCGCTCGCGAAGAGATGCAGGCGTTGCCCTTCTATCACGCCACCATGCCCATCGTGGCGGAGTGCACGTTGTTTGAAGGTCAGTGGCTTGGCTGCGTGCTCACCCCCTGGATGTTGAGCGTGGTGGTGCTGCCGGGGCCGGAGCAGCTTTGGCCGGTGCGCAGCAACAGCGATCGACTCGCCCTGCAGCTCCCCTGCGGCAACATGACCTTTATGGTGGGTGAATTGCCCGAAAGTGGTCAGTTGCTGGCCTGCTCCCTGATGTCGCCGCTCGATCCCCATCTTGGGGCCGGGGAGGGGCGCTCACTGGTGAGCAGCACCCTCAAGATGCTGCTCTCCTTGCCGGTGCAGCAAGGGGCTGGCGGCGTGGATCTGGGCCGCAGACGGCTATTCGGTGCCCGGCGCGGTCAACCGGCATAGTCGCTAGGTTTCACGCGAAATCAAGTTTAGAATAGGGGGCCATTTTGGCCCCTCACTCCCATGTTCAGACACGCATTCCGCCTCTTTTTTGAGTGATGATCCGTGAGTGGTACAAAACAAGAAGGATCCCCATGACTGTTCCACGCAATTCCCTTCGCCATTACTGTGGCACCAGTGCTGCCGCCCTGTTGACTTTGCTGCTGGGCACTGCCTCTCACGCGGCGCTGGCCGCTGCCCAACCTGTGCCTGCCGAGCTCAAGCTCGCCATCGGCGCCGAACCCACCGAAGGGTTTGACCCTTTGCTTGGCTGGAGTCACGGCAGCTACCTGCTGCTGCATAGCCCGCTGCTCAAGCAGAACGCCGATCTCAGCTGGCAGAATGTGCTCACCCAGTCGGTGACCCCGAGCAAGGATGGCAAGGGGTGGCTCATTACCCTCAAGCCTGGCCTGAAATTCTCCAATGGCGCGCCGCTCACCGCCGAAGATGTGGCCTTTACCTACAACAGCGCAGCCCAAGGCGGCGGCAAGATCGACATGGGCAACTTTGTCTCGGCCAAGGTGCTCTCGCCCACCGAGGTGGCCATCACTCTTAGCGCCCCTCAGAGCACCTTCGTCAACGTGCTGGGATCCTTGGGGATAGTGTCGAAGCGGGATTACGACGCAAAAGCCTATGCCCAAAAACCGGTCGGTGCCGGCCCTTACCGGCTGGTGAGCTTCCTGCCCGGTCAGCAACTGGTGGTGGAGGCGAACCCCTATTACGCCGGCGGCAACAATGACTTCAAACGGCTGGTGTTTGTCTTTATCGATGAAGAGAGCGCCTATGCCGCCGCCCAGAGTAGCCAGCTCGATGTGGTGCGCATCGCCCCGTCACTGGCGCCAACCGTGCCTGCTTCCCTCAAGCTGTGGGTGCGGCCGAGTGTGGAGAACCGCGGCATCGTCTTCCCCATTCCTGCTGCTGGTAAAAAAGATGCCAAGGGTTATCCCATCGGCAACGACGTGACCTCGGACGTGGCGGTGCGCCGCGCCATCAACTACGCCATCGACCGCAAGCTGCTGGCCGACCAGCTGCTGGAAGGACATGCCATCCCCGCCTACAGCGCGGTAGAAGGCTTGCCCTGGCTGAACAAAGCCACCGCCTTCAAGGATGGGGATGCGGCCCACGCCAATACCCTGCTCGATGAGGCGGGTTGGAAGATGGGCAGTGACGGCATTCGCCACAAGGGCGACCTGCGCGCCGCCTTTACCCTCTGGTACACCAGTGGCGACAGCACCCGCCGGGATCTGGCGGAAGCGGTGCGGGCCATGCTCAAGCCCATCGGTTTTGAGGTGAGCCTCAAGTCCGGCAGCTGGGAGCAGGTGGAGCGGGAGATGCACGCCAATCCGGTGCTGATGGGGTGGGGGAGTCTGGATCCCATGGAGCTCTATCACCACTACCAGAGCGGCTCCGGTGGCGTGGAGTTCTACAATCCGGGCTACTACAGCAACCCTGTGGTGGATGGCCACCTCAAGCAGGCGCTGGATGCCCCGAACTGGCAGGCGGCCGTGCCGTTCTGGCAGCAGGTGGAGTGGGATGGCAAGACCGGTGCCGGAGTGCAGGGAGATGCCGCCTGGGCCTGGCTGCTCAACGTGCAGCACACCTATCTCGCCAACCGTTGCATCGACCTTGGCAAGGGGGCACCGGAAATCCACGGTAGCTGGTCACTCCTCAACAACCTGCAGGATTGGCGGTGGACGTGCCGTTAAGTTCGCCCTTGAGTCACTCCGGTTATCTGTTGCTAAAAGCCCTGCTGCGTCTGGCAGGGCTGTTATGTCTGGTCTCTGTCGCCACCTTTGTGCTGCTGAGTTACTCCCCCATCGACCCCATCAAGGCCTATATCGGCAACGACCTGCTCCATGTGCCGCCGGAGCAGTACGCCCGCATAGCTGCCCGTTGGGGGCTGGATCAGCCGCTTTGGCTGCGCTACTGGCACTGGTTTACCCAGGTGCTGCGGGGGGATCTCGGTTACTCCATGCTCTACAACGCACCGGTGGGTGAAGTCATAGGCCAGCGCTTTGCCGCCTCCTTCCTGCTGCTGGCGGGCGCCTGGCTGCTATCCGGTTTTTTCGGGATTTTGCTGGGCCTCTGCGCCGGTCGCTATCTCAATCGTTGGCCCGATCGCCTGATTTGCCGTTTTGCCTACCTGCTCGCCTCCTTGCCCACCTTCTGGGTCGGCCTCTTGCTGCTCGCCCTGTTTGCGGTGCACTGGCCGCTACTGCCGGTCTGCTGCGCCTGGACGCCGGGGCTTGCTGCCGATGAGGTGGATTGGGTTATGCGCTTGCGTCATCTGCTGCTGCCGGTCACCACGCTCGCCCTGCTCGGGCTGGGCAACATTGCCCTGCATACCCGGGCGCGGGTGGCCGAGGTGCTGGAGAGCGACTTTATCCGCTACGCCCGTGCTCAGGGGGATGGCGGCTGGCCCATGCTGCGTTTTCATGTGTTGCGCCACGCCCTGACCCCGGCGCTCTGCCTGCAGTTTGCCTCGCTCGGCGAGCTGATTGGCGGCTCGCTCTTGGCCGAGAAGGTTTTCTCCTATCCGGGGCTCGGCCAGGCCACCGTTGATGCGGGGCTGCGGGGCGATATTCCCTTGCTGATGGGAATCGTGCTCTTCTGCACCCTGCTGGTCTTTATTGGCAACACGGTGGCCAGTTTGCTGCTGGCGCGCATCAATCGGGGTTGGGAGAGCGAGCATGCTGTTTAATCCGTTTCCCTCTATGGTGCGCTTGGCCGTGGCAATGATCGGACTGGCGCTGCTGGCCACTTACGGCTGGAGCCTCTCTCATCAGGATGTGCCGATGGATCTGCTGGCGCGCCAGCAACCTCCCTCGCTGACCCACTGGTTCGGTACCGATCAGATGGGGCGGGCTCTCTGGTTGCGCGCCTTTCAAGGCACCCTCACCAGTCTGGAGCTTGGCATCAGCACGGCTCTCTGCAGTGGCCTGCTGGCCATGGTGGCGGCAAGCGTGTCGCTCATTCACCCCAGATGTGATGCGGCGGTACGAATGGTGATCGACGCCATGCTGGCGTTGCCCCATATGCTGCTCTTGATCCTTATCTGCTTTACCGTGGGGGGCGGTATGCGCGGGGTGATTCTGGCGGTGGCGCTCACCCACTGGCCCAAGCTGGCGCTCATTCTCTGCGCCGAGGCGCGGCGGATCGCCTGCAGCGACTATGTGGTGCTGGCCCGCTGTCAGGGGATGGGGGCGCTGCGCCGCTGGCGTACCCACCTGTTGCCGGGGCTGTTGCCCCAGTGGTTTATCGGCACCCTGCTGATGTTTCCCCATGCGGTGCTGCACAGCGCGGCCTTGAGCTTTCTCGGCTTTGGTCTGGCGGCCCACGAGGCCTCGCTGGGCCTGCTGCTGGCCGATGCCCTGCGTTATCTGGCCGGTGGCGGTTGGTGGCTGGCCCTCTTCCCGGGACTGATGTTGCTGCTGCTGGTGTTGCTGTTTGATCAGGCTACCCGCGCCTTGCAACAGCTGTTGTGGCACAGGAGTGAACCATGCTGAGTTTTGACCAGGTGACCATAGAGGCGGCCCACTACTCCTGGCTGGGGCGGCGCAGCTGGCAGCCTTTGCTGACCGATATCAGCCTGCAACTGTCGCCAGGGGAGATCGTCGCTCTGGTGGGGGGGAGCGGCGAGGGCAAGAGCCTGCTGCTGCAAAGCGCTCTGACATTGCTGCCGGACAACCTGCGGATGCGCGGCAGCATCTCCCTTGATGGCGTGCCTCTGTGCGATGCCAGTCGGGCCCGTCTGCGCGGCCACACCCTCTGCTATGTGCCACAGGGGGTAAGCGCCCTCAATCCGCTGCTGACGGTGGAGCGCCAGCTGGGACGTGCGGCACGCCTCTGCGGCCAGAGCGGTTCTCGCGAGCGGCTCGGCGAGCAACTGATGCGCTACCAGTTGCCCGCGACCACCTTGGATAGCTATCCGCGCCAGCTCTCCGGCGGCATGGCCAAGCGCATTCTGGCCTGCACCGCGGCCCTTGGCGGCGCTCGCTACATTCTGGCAGACGAGATCACCGC
The DNA here is from genome assembly GCF_040907905.1 of Aeromonas sp. s13. NCBI lineage: Bacteria > Pseudomonadati > Pseudomonadota > Gammaproteobacteria > Aeromonadales > Aeromonadaceae > Aeromonas > Aeromonas sp. s13. The sequence continues at coordinate 61,683 of NZ_JBFOCS010000077.1, forward strand.
CTGGCTCGACGAGGGGCTGGCTTGTCTGCTGCTCGGCCAGTTGCGTGAATTGGCCAATCAGGGCAGCGGTATCCTTTGGGTGACCCACGATCTGGCGCTGGCGGCCCGCTTCGCCGATCGCATCGTGGCGCTGCATCAAGGGCTGGTGAGCGATACCTTGAGCTGCCACCATCTGCGTCAGGGGCAGGGGAGCGAGATGCTCAGAGCCCACTGGCAGGCGCTGCCGGAGTTCAACGCGCTCTTCTCTGTGCCGGAGGTTTCCTGATGTTGGAAGTACGAAATCTCACCATCGCCCAGGGGGAACGTCCCCTCTGGCAGGGGTTATCGCTGACGGTGAAAGCGGGCGAGCGGCTCGGCATCTCCGCACCGAGCGGCCATGGCAAGACCACGCTGGGGCGGGTATTGGCCGGTTGGCAACCGGTTGGGGCTGGCGGGCAGATCTTGCTGGATGGGCAGCCAGTACCTGAACAGGTAAAAGGTTATAACCCCATCCAGCTGGTGCCCCAGCACCCGGAGCTCACCTTCAATCCCTATCGCACCACCGGGCAGGCGCTGTGGGATGTGTGGCGCCCCGATGACGCCATGCTTGCCCGCTTTATGGTCAAGCCTGAATGGCTTGGTCGTAAACCCGGCCAGCTCTCCGGCGGCGAGCTGGCCCGCATCGCGCTGTTGCGCGCCCTCGATCCCCGCACTCGTCTGCTGATTGCCGACGAGGTCACCGCCCAGCTGGATCCGCAGATTCAGCGCCAGCTCTGGCGGGAATTGATGGTTGAATGCGAGCAGCGCGGGCTCGGCATGCTTGTCTTCAGTCACCAGCAGGCGCTGTTGCGTCAGATCTGTCATCGGGTGCTGCGCTTTGGTGAGGAGACGGCTGAGCAGGAATTGATGGTCTGCAATGTGGCCTGAGGATTGGTGTTCCCCCTCATCCCCAGCCCTTCTCCCGCAAGGGGAGAAGGGAGCAGACGGTGACTCTCCCCAAGCTTGGGGGCACAAGCTGGTTGTTATGCTCGCAGTGCGCGTACTTCGAACTTATTGCCTGCATCCACAAACCGGTTC